>NZ_JBHINE010000010.1:0-68301 GCF_042194715.1 Bartonella sp. CM120XJJH
TAATCCGATTCTGGCTCAAGAACTCATCATCTCAAATTGCGACTTTTAGAGGAAGAAAAAAAGATTCATGGAAGAGGTTTTAAATGATCTTTGAAAGACCTTTGAAGATCCTTTGAAAACACCTTTAAAACTCTTTGAGAAAAAATAAATTGCTACAAAACCTAGTGGCAAAATATACAAAACCCGCTGGCAAGCTACACAAGCTACAACAAGCTATAACTCCACACAAGAACGAATAAATACAAAATTCAATGGAGCGGGCGATGGGATTCGAACCCACGACCCCAACCTTGGCAAGGTTGTGCTCTACCCCTGAGCTACACCCGCTTACCGATTCGATATATGTCCTGTCTGTATGGCGTAGGCTTCTACGAATTGCAACAAAAAAATATCATTTTAGTTTGATTTATTTTGTCCATGTTTTAATAAAATGAAATAAAGATTGATTTTAGAAGATTCTTCAGTAATAGATTATTCCTTTTTTAATTTTGCATAGAGAGGGGTGGAGTATAATGTTGAAGAGAATAAATATATTAGGGATTATCATTGCAGCTGTTTTTATGATGAACAGTGTTGCAAAAGCGGATGACCAAGTTAAACACATTAAAGTTGCACTCACACAAATTATGATTCATCCTGCTGCGGATGCTGTTCGTAAAGGTGTGGAAGATGTTCTTGCAGAAAATGGTTATAAGCAAGGTGAAAATTTTCAACTTACTTTTTTATCAGCACAGGGCAATATTTCAACAGCAACGCAAATTGCACGTAAATTTGTTGGTGATAAACCTGATGTTATTGTAGCGATTACCACGCCTTCAGCACAAACAATGCTTGCGGCAACAAAAACAATACCTATCGTCTTTGCGGCGATTTCTGATCCGATCGGAGCTAAAATCGTTTCTTCGCTTACCAAACCTGGCGGTAATATGACGGGGAGTTCTGATCGTATAGATGTTGCAGAAAGTGTTAAACTTTTACAAGAAGTAAAACCAAATTTGAAAAAAATAGGTTATCTCTATAATGCTTCTGAAGCAAATTCTGTTTCAACACTTAAAGTGTTAAAGGATGTAGCAAAAAAGGTTGGAATTGAAATCATTCCTTCATCAGCACCAAAACCTTCAGATGTCCAAGCAGCAACACGGGCTTTAATCGGTAAAGTAGATATCATTTTTATTCCCGCTGATAATACGGTTCTCTCTGTTTTGGAGGGTGCAGTAAAGGTCTCACAGGAAGCAAATGTTCCTATATTTACTGTTGATGCTAACTCTATTGGGCGCGGTCCCTTTATGACGCAAGGTGTGAATTTCTATGATGTAGGGGCTGATGCTGGGAAGTTGGTTGTGCGTATTCTAAAGGGTGAAAAGCCTGGTGATATTGATGTTGTGCAGGCGGCTAATAATGACATTCGAATTGATATGAAAGCAGCAGAAAAAGCGGGGATTGTTATTCCGCAGGCAGTTATTGATCGTGCGACAAAAGTGATACGATAACTTTCATTGATAGGATATTGATACAATAAAATACGTTAAGTTTTCATGGGGATTGTCTTTACATGAATATATTTGCGTTTTCTGGCGCTGTGGAATTAGGTCTTATTTATGCGTTTGTGGCTATAGGGGTTTATCTCTCTTTTCGTGTTTTGGACTTTCCTGATTTAACAGTTGATGGCTCATTTCTTCTTGGGTCTTGTGTCTGCGGCGTCTTGATTCTTTTAGGTTTTAATGCATGGGCAGCTATGGCATGTGCTTTTTGTGCAGGCATGGTAGCTGGTTTATTAACAGCTATGTTGAATTTGCGTTTTGGTATTTTGAATCTTTTGGCTTCCATTTTAACAATGTCAGCACTCTATACGGTTAATCTTCGTATTATGGGAATTATGGGAGGATCTAATGTTAATTTAGCGCTTGCTGATACGGCGTTAACGCCCTTTTATAATCTGTTTGGTTTGTCTGATATTTTTGTGCGTCCTCTTTTCATTGGTACTGTATTGCTGATTATGGCGTTTTTGATTTGGCGTTTTTTGGAAAGTGAAATTGGTCTTGCTATGCGTGCAATGGGAGCTAATCCACGCATGGCGACGGCGCAAGGGGTCCATACGTCGGCGTTAATTTATTTTGGTATGGGGCTTTCAAATGCCTGTGTTGCACTTGGTGGTTCTCTTTATATTCAAACTGCGATTGCAACGGATATTACCGGTGGAATTGGAACAATTGTTTTTGGGTTGGCAGCTGTGATTATCGGTGAAACTCTCTTTCGTACGCGTAATATTTTTTGGATTATAATCAGCTGTATTGTGGGATCTGTGCTTTATCGTGTGGCGGTACAATTTGCATTTGAAGCAAATGGAATTGGTATTGATACGTCGACAGATCTTCAGTTGATTACTTCACTGTTGGTTATTTTAACCCTTATTGTGCCACGCTATTTTAGGAGGCGTAAACGTGATTGAGTTTTCTCATGTTGGGGTTACATTTAAACCGCAAACACCTTTGGAAAAACAGGCTTTGATTGATATTAACCTTAAAATTGATCAGGGTAGTTTTGTTACGGTTATCGGTTCAAATGGCGCTGGTAAATCAACCTTGCTCAGTGTTTTAGCGGGTGCAACGCTTCCCTCAACAGGGAAAGTGGTTATCAATGGGCAAAATGTTTCTAGGCAATCAGTCAGTGAACGCGCTGGAAAGGTTGCTTGTGTTTTTCAAGATTCGTTAGAGGGAAGTTGTGGCTCTTTAACAATTGAAGAAAATTTGGCTCTTGCTGCTCTTCGAGGAAATCGTCGTGGTTTGCGCTCGGCTTTAAACCATGAGAAACGGCAATTTTTTCGAGAGAAAATTGCTCAATTAGGCATTGGTCTTGAAGCATATATTCATAATCCTATGGACAGTTTATCAGGTGGGCAACGTCAAGCTGTTTGCCTTGTGATGGCAACATTAGCCCATGCGGATGTTTTATTGCTTGATGAACATACCTCAGCGCTTGATCCTGGAATGGCTGATTTTGTGATGCGGTTGACTGAAAAAATCGTTGAAGAGAAAAAATTAACGACTATCATGGTGACTCATTCTATGCGTCAGGCTCTTGATTATGGCGATCGCACCTTGATGTTGCATGGTGGAAAAGTGATTTTGGATGTCTGTCATGAAGAGCGTAAGGGCTTGGATGTCAATGATTTAATTGGCATGTTTCAGAAAGTTCGCGGGGAAGTTCTTGATGATGATGAACTGTTAATGGATTAATAGTGTGGTTCAGAAAAAAGCACATGAAGTTGATCAGTTTTTAATGCGTTTTTCGCGTGTTTTTCCTGTTGTTCTCATTTATGGGCCAGATCGTGGTCTTATTTGTGAGCGTGCACAACGTTTTGCAAAACTTACACAGGTAGCAATAGAAGATCCATTTTCGACAATTCGTTTGGATGCTGCTGAAATTGATAAAGATCCCGCACGTTTGGAAAATGAAGCGCGTACGTTATCGCTTTTTGGGGGAGATCGTTTGATATGGATCTCTAATGCTGCTAACCAAAAAGGTTTTCTTTCTGCCTTGAAGCTTTTAATTGAGAAGCCACCAGAGGCTTGTTTTATTCTCATTGAGGCTGGGGATTTAAAAAAAGGAACAGGGTTGCGCAATGCTGTTGAGACGGCATCAAAAGCAATGGCTTTGCCCTGTTTTGCAGATGATATGCGTTCTCTTGACGGTTTGATTGATGAGGTTTTGGGACAGTTTAAGAAGACTCTTTCTTTGGATGCACGTAGATGGTTGCATGAAAGTTTAGGGGCGGATCGCCTTGTATCACGAGGTGAATTAGAAAAGCTTTGTCTTTACGCTGCAAATGTTCATATTACTCTTGAAGATGTAAAAGCTGTTGTAAGCGATGTCAGTGCTCTTTCTCAAGATGAAGTCATTGATGCTCTTTTATTGGGTGATATATCAGGCTTTGAAGCGCATTTTAACCGACATGCAGCAGTGCATGGGGCGCTTTTTTTTATTTTGAATACAGCTCAAAGGCATTTTCAGCAATTACAGCTATTGCGTTATCAGGTAGAGGTTGAAGGAAAATCACCTTTTACGGTGGTTTCTCAAGCGCGGCCTCCCATTTTTTTTCAACGGAAAAAGATCGTTGAACAAGCTTTAAAATATTGGAAGTTAGAACAAATTTCTTATGCAATGGAAAGAATTCAGGGTGCTGTTTTAGACAGTCGTAAAAATCCACTTTTGGGTGAAGCTATCATTCGTCAAGTTTTGTTAGGGCTTACAATTATTGCACGACGCCAGATGGCAGCTTAACAGTTTAAAAATATGATGATTTTTTATTTTTAGTACGCCACAGAGGTATTTTCAGCAATTAAAACTTTTGTGTTAATCAAGTGGAGGTTAGTTGTATTTTTGAGGATGCGTTTGAAGAGCTTGAAAGTTTTATAGAAACTTTTCTTCAGAAAAATTATTTTTCTTCGAAAGGCAGTTTTTACAGGGTTTTATTATTTTGTTGTGTCGAAAAACACTGTTGGTTCGTGATATAGAGCTCAGGTAAAATTTTACGCATTCGGTGTTTTTGTGTGAGTATGTGGTGAATATTAGGCTAGTTCATAGCGCCTTAATAGGGGTAACACCCCTCATGCAAAACAGAGCATCTCAAACAACAGAAGACACTTGTATGGTAAATTCATACGCTTTCTTAGAAATATTTTTCAATGTGCGTCATATCTATTTTATGACGACGTTTGTGAATGGTGTAGAAGTAAAGTTCCTTGTGAAGAATATAAAATCCATAGAGCAACTCTATCGTTACGCTTAATAAAAGTGCAAGTCGACATTCATTATATACTTTGCTAGCCTCTAATGTTGCTGCAGTTTTTAGCATTGAGAGCGTTTTTCATCATTTTTTGCTTACATGTCTTCTTGTGACGTACAGATAAGGGATTTTAATTGATAAGAGGGGTTGTGATGGAAGAATTTTACAGTATTCGAAGTCATGATTCAAATTGAAAAAAATAATTATTTTTATAAATCAATATATTATAGATTAATTGAATCACTTAAAATAGTAATCCAGCGGAATCTTTTAGACAAGAAAATGAATTGTTTGCAGATCGGTATGAATTAAGAATCTTCGTGGGATGAGGAGAAAGTCAAAATAGATTATGATGAAAACGACAGTACCTATGGGGAGACTTTTATGTTTGATACAGAAATGATTTCTTAGCAATGAATGTGTTTCATAAACAGAGCTAGCTATTGTTTATTATTAATAATTCATAATTTTTCATATTGAATCAATCAGAACAATGTCTTTTGCACGTCATAAGTGGGGGGGCGTGTGAATAAAAACTGTACAAGGAAGCACTAAAAATGTCTCTTATGAATGCTCTCAAATTCCAAGGTTTTTCGCAACATTGGGGGTAGGCAAATATAATGGTAGTGTTTATTAAGTGTAAAGAGAGTCGTGCTTAATGGATTTATAGTTATAACATTTACGAACACTGTCGTGAGATAGGCTGGGGAGCGAGATGTTTTTTTAAAACAAACACATGAATTTGTAATCCAAATCTATTCTGTTTAGGGCATTCTGTTTTACGTGAGGGTTGTGACTCCATTGAAGGGATATTCGGTGTTTTTGTTATCAAACTTTTTCTTTATTAAGAGGGCGTGTTTTTCTCGTATTTGTTTGATTTACGGTATCAGAAATCGGGAGGGGAAAATGTTTTTAATGGTATTTTTTTGTATGCGTTGTTTTACGGTGTTTTCAATATTCGCAAAACTTGTGTTGATGTTGTAGGTGGAGGCATAATACGTTCTTATATAGGTCTAATGTATAAATTAATTGGACGTATCGGGATAATTGGGGAAGAGTTGGTGTCTGCTTACGCTTTTGATGTGTTTTTTGTGAGTAAATTAGTAAGATAAAGTAAACTTATGGGATTTTATGTAGAGTCGTTGTTATCCTAATTGAGAGTGCATTTTATTTTGTTTCGGTGATGCGCTTTGATCAGTAATTAAGAGGGAGTTTTAGAGCATGATGTTAGATTTCTCGTCATTTATTTTTTATGTATTTTCTAGGTAAAATGATCTGTTGTCAGCTTGCGCAGGTGATGATTGGTAAACTGCGTTATTCTTTATTCCCTAGTTGTCGTTTTTTAATGTTTTACGCAAAACTCTTGAACAAATAGACAGAAAAATTATGATTTTACAGTTGTCTTTATTGCCATTTGCAAAGAATCTTTAAAGGTGAAAGATGCCCCATATTCAGTTTGAAAAAATAGCACTCATTGGAATCGGTCTGATTGGGTCCTCTTTAGCAAGAGTGATTAAAAAGAAAAAACTTGCAGCTCAGATTTCTATTGCAACACGTCGTCAAGAAACATTGGAAAGAGCGCGTGAATTGGAGCTTGGGGATTTTTATACGACAGATAATGCAAAAGCTGTTGAAGGAGCAGATTTGGTTATTCTTTCTGTTCCTGTTGGGGCTAGTGCAGAAGTAGCAAAAACCATTCGTGATCATTTAAAACCTGGGGCGATTGTGAGTGATGTTGGTTCTACGAAATCGTTGGTTATTGCGGAAATGGCACCTTTATTACCAAAAACGGTTCATTTTATTCCAGGGCATCCAATTGCTGGAACGGAATATTCAGGACCGGATGCTGGTTTTGCTGATTTGTTTATGAATCGTTGGTGTATTTTAACGCCTTTTGCTGAGAGTGATGCTGCTGCTGCTGCACAATTAACAGCGTTTTGGGAAGCTTGTGGTGCGCGTGTCGAAAAGATGGATCCTAAACATCATGATCTTGTTTTGGCTATTGTTTCGCATTTGCCGCATTTAATTGCTTATAATACTGTTGGGACAGCGAGTGATTTAGAAAAGGTGACAAATTCAGAAGTCATTGCTTATTCCGCTTCAGGTTTTCGTGATTTTACCCGTTTGGCATCTTCTGATCCTGTTATGTGGCGTGATATTTGTTTGCATAATAAGGATGCTATTTTAGAAATGTTGAGCCGTTTTAGTGAGGGGCTTTCTTTTTTAGAGCAGGCAATTCGTTTAGGAGATGGTGAGACATTGTTTAATTTTTTTACACGTACGCGTGCTGTACGTCGCAATATTATTGATGCTGGACAGGAAATTGATGCTCCTGATTTTGGACGTCAGAGTGTTTCTAAAAAAGGGTGAGTAAAAGCAAGGGGTTTGTGTTGAATTTCGTTGGTTTTTTCTAGAAATCGATAAGAAGTTTTTTCTCTACTCAGTCATAGATTGCAATAAAAAAGAGTGGCGATTGCTTCGATACAGATAACCATGACTTCAAAAGGTCTTATGTGTGCACGATCATCTTGCTTAGATCGCTATAGGGCATATGATGTACAGAAGAGTTTACTGATCTGTAGAAGAGACAAAAAAATGAAATCGTTGTAGAACTTCATAGAGTGGGTTATTGTTTTGGTTTTGGTATAAAGCAGGCTTGACCGTATTGATTATTGCCCTTTATACTACAACATTGCAAAATATTTATTTGCAGAGTTTTGATGATTTTTATAAAACTTGAAATAGACTGAGGAAGAGTTTTACCAGAAAGTATTGAGTTTTGTTAAAAAATATCTTTTGGTATAGCTATCGTATTTTTGGTGACGCAGTAAGTCATTATTGGCGTGATAATGGTAGTGCTTTTGCAAGCCATGTTGCGCTATCGGGGCTTTTAGCATTTTTCCCTTTTTTTATTTTTGGAACATCGTTTGCTCGTTTTCTAGGTGCTTTTACTTATACACCGCAAAAAATTAAAGCACTGGTGCAGTTATTGCCTGATGTTATTGCAGAGCCTTTATCTCAGGAAATTGTCAATGTTTTAACCATTCATCGAGGAGGTGTGTTGACGCTTTCTGTCATTGGAGCGGCTTATTTTGCTTCTAATGGGATAGAGGCTTTGCGTACGGCTTTAAATAAAGCTTACCGTGTTACTGATCGACGGAGTTTGTTATTTTGTCGTTTTCAAAGTCTGTTTTTTGTAATCCTTGGAGCTGTTGGTCTTGTTGTGATTAGCTTTTTATTGATTCTGACGCCTTTGTTGATCAAAATTATGCAAAACCATTCTTTTTTTATGACTGAATATATTGCTGCTATTCGTGTATGGCGTTATACAGTTGCAATCGTTATTTTGTTTATTAGTCTTTTGATTGTTCATAAGTGGCTTCCAGCAGGGCGGCGGAAATTTATAGATATTTTACCAGGAATAGTGGTGACAATGTTTATATGGTTTATGGCTTCTATCGCTTTTGCGCAATATTTAACGATGTTTGATTATATTTCAACCTATGCAGGGTTGGCATCTATTATGGTTGCTATTATTTTTCTTTACATATTGAGTGCAATTTTTATTTTGGGAGGAGAAATAAACGCGGCAATAATGTTTTATCGCAAGGATTTGCAACATTCAGATGAATGAAAGAGCTTATTATTGCTTGAAAGCCAAGGTATGAGTATCCCAATAAAGCCTGCTATCACTTTGTTGATTGATGCGGATGCTTGTCCTGTAAAAGATGAAGTTTATCGTGTGATGAATCGTTATCAGCTTAAGACATTTGTTGTGGCAAATCGTTCTTTGTCCCTTCCAGATGAAGCACTCATTGAAAGAGTGGTCGTTGCTGGTGAATTCAATGGTGCTGATGATTGGATTGTAGAACATGTGCATGAGGCAAGTATCGTTATTACCAGTGATATTCCTTTAGCAGCACGGGTTGTGCAAGCTGGGGGTTTTTGTCTTTCGCCAACGGGGCGTATTTTTGATGTAAATTCAATTGGTCAGGCTTTGGCGATGCGCAATTTGATGGAAGATTTGCGTGGACAGGGCAGCATAACAGGTGGTCCCCGTCCTTTTTGTCGCAAAGACCGTTCTGCTTTTTTGTCAGCACTGGATCTCATTATACAACGTTTAAAAAGACGCGGTTATTAGGTTATAGGGCTTCTTTAATGACTGCTTTTATAAGTGCTTTGGCATCGTCATTGACCCATGGAGCAGCACCATTGAAGGAAGCAATGAGATATCCCTCTTTATCGATGAGCAATGTAACGGGGAGTCCTAAAGCGAGCCCTTGTTTTCTAACATTGTTGAAAATATCCATTGTTTCATCGCGATAGTAAAGCAAATTATCTGAATGAATATTCTGTAAAAATTGCTGAATTTTTTCAGGAGAAGCAGTTTTATCGATATTAATAGCTATGACATCAAAGTTTTCACCACCTAATTCACGTTTTAATTGCGCAAGTTCGGGCATTTCTGTGCGGCAAGGTGCACACCAAATAGCCCATAGATTGACCAGCATTGGTTTTCCAGTAAATTCGCTGAGAGTGTGCTCTTTTCCTTGAATATCCTTGAAAGAGAGTTTATTCATATCTGAGGGCGTATCAGCAAATCGTATGTGGCTAAAAAAGCCTTTTGCTGCTTTTCGTATCGCCATCATTTTTTCTGCTCGTGCTTTATCAGTGTTTATTTTTTGTGCTTGTGCTGCTGAAATGAAATTGAAAAGAAAAGACTCTCTTTTGGTATCGTAGTTTATGGTTGCGTATAAACTCAATGCAATGATAAAGAATGCAAGAGAGAATTGCCTTTTTTTATTGTTTTTTTTGCTGATGAAAATTTGAAAAATCATAATTTTGTCCTTTGGATGGGTATTTTCAGAATATGACAGATGAGAAGTTAAAGAACCAAATGTGGGGTGGTCGGTTTGCGGCAGGTCCTGCTGCAATTATGGAAGAAATTAATGCTTCTATTGATTTTGATCAAAAACTTTATCGACAAGATATTGAAGGTTCTCTTTCTCATGCGGCTATGTTAGCGCAAACGAAAATCATTTCACAATCAGATTATGAAAAAATTGCTCATGGTTTGAAACTTATTCGCCAAGAAATTGAAGACGGTAAATTTGTTTTTTCACGAAAGCTTGAAGATATTCATATGAATATTGAAGCACGACTGAGCGAATTGATTGGTCCTGTAGCAGGGCGTTTGCATACGGCGCGTTCACGCAATGATCAAGTTGCTGTTGATTTTCGCTTGTGGGTGCGTGAAGCAACGCAAAAGATAGCACAAGCTTTGAAAGGATTAATAGAGCAATTGCTTATTCGCGCAGAACAACATGTTGATACTTTTATGTCAGGCTTTACGCATTTACAATTGGCTCAACCCGTAACATTTGGTCATTATATGATGGCTTATGTTGAAATGTTTGGTCGAGATTTATCGCGGACGCATGATGCCCTTGAGCGAATGAATGAATCGCCTTTAGGGGCGGCTGCTTTAGCGGGGACAGGCTTTCCGATTGATCGTTTTATGACAGCAAAAGCGCTAGGCTTTCGAGAACCTACACGCAATTCAATTGATAGTGTTTCGGATCGTGATTTTGCATTGGAATTTTTAAGCGCTGGTGCTCTTTGTGCGATGCATCTTTCGCGATTGGCAGAAGAAATAATTCTTTGGTCAAGTGAACAATTTTGTTTTATTCATTTATCAGATGCCTTTTCAACGGGTTCGTCTATTATGCCACAAAAGAGAAATCCTGATGCGGCCGAACTTGTTCGGGCTAAAGTAGGCAGGTTGAATGGTGCATTAATGGGGCTGTTAACGGTGATGAAAGGATTACCGCTTGCTTATTCAAAGGATATGCAAGAAGATAAAGAATATGTGTTTGATGGGGCTTTGAGTTTGGAATTATCACTAGCAGCAATGACAGGGATGATTGCTGATTTGAAAGTGAATAAAAAAGCCATGAAACAAGCAGCGGATTTAGGGTATGCAACAGCTACAGATTTTGCTGATTGGCTTGTGCGCGAATCAGGGATTCCTTTTCGCGAAGCACATCATATCACAGGATGTGCTGTGGCATTAGCAGAAAAAAAACAGTGTCGCCTTCATGATTTATCATTAGATGAACTTCAAGCAATTTGTCCTGATATTAATGCGACACTTTTTGATGTTTTGACCGTTGAAAAATCTGTTGAAAGTCGTAAAAGCTTTGGGGGAACAGCACCTTCAGAGGTTCTTCGGCAAATTGCGTATTGGAAAAAGCGTCTCGTGAGCGTTTGAGTGATTGTATTTTAAAGGTAAAAAAGAGATCGAGATGAGGAAAGAGGACAGATGAAAATTATATTAAAGGGGTTGATGATTGTTCTTTTGGGGGGCTTGGGTATCGTTGGGTGTGGGCGTAAAGGGTCATTAGAGTTACCTCCTTCACCAGGAGTGAATTCTTCACAAGGAACTTTTGTTCCTCAAGGCAAAACAGATAAACCTTTTATTCTTGATAGGTTGATACAATAGGGATTTTTATGCGTTTTTTTTCTTATCATCAGGGTGTGCTCCACGCTGAAGGTCTTTCGCTTTTGGAACTTGCGCGGAAAGTTGGAACACCTTTTTATTGTTATTCAGCTAGCTCAATCGTTGCACATTTTAAAGATTATCAGAATGCATTTCATGATATGCCGAGTTTAATTGCTTATGCGGTTAAAGCGAATTCCAATCAAGCGGTTTTACAACTTTTAGCTAACAATGGAGCGGGAGCTGATGTGGTCTCAGAAGGGGAATTACGGCGTGCACTTGCTGTTGGTATTCCTGCGCAGAATATTGTTTATTCTGGTGTTGGTAAAACAGTGAAAGAAATAGATTTTGCTCTTGCACAAGATATTTATTGTTTTAACGTTGAATCAGAGCAAGAACTTGAACAATTATCGGCGCGAGCTGATGCGCTTTCAAAAACGGCTCGGATTTCTTTACGCATTAATCCTGATGTGGATGCTAAGACTCATAAGAAAATTACAACAGGCAAGTCTGAGAATAAATTTGGTATTCCTTTGTCTTTGGCGGGTGATGCATATAAAAAAGCAGCCCAATTGCCCGGTCTTCATGTGTGTGGTGTTGATCTCCATATTGGTAGTCAAATTTGTGATTTAAAACCGTTTGAAGATGCATTTGTTATTGTTGCAGATTTTGTGCGTCAATTATGGAATAATGGTTATGCGATAACCCATATCGATATTGGGGGCGGGCTTGGTATCCCTTATGGTTATGAGCAGCATCCAGTACCTTCTCCTTTTGAGTATGCAGAACTGGTAAAGAAATATATTGCTCCTTTAGGGATTAATATTATCTTAGAACCTGGGCGTAGTATTGTTGGTGAAGCCGGTGTGTTGGTGACATCGGTTGTGTATTTAAAAAAGGGGGAAGGACGAAATTTTGTTATTGTTGATGCGGCGATGAATGATTTCATGCGTCCAACGCTTTATGATGCGTGGCAAAATATAATGCCAGTGAAAAAAGCACCAGTAGATGCCCCTCTGATTAATGCTGATATTGTTGGTCCTATTTGTGAAACTGGTGATTATTTAGGCTTGGAACGTTCTTTACCAGTGTTGAAAGCGGGTGATGTTTTGATGTTAACAGGAGCGGGGGCTTATGGCGCAGTGATGGCAAGCACTTATAATAGTCGACTTTTGGTGCCGGAGGTTCTGGTTCAGGATACACGTTATGCAGTTATTCGTCCACGCCTTGATTATGCACAATTGATAGGCTGTGATCATGTTCCAGATTGGATTGAACCCAAATTAGATTGAGCATTATTAAATATTTTTGGTCTTATTTTTACTAAACTTTGATGAAACAATTTATTTTCTAGAAATTGTTTTGTATGGGGTTTATGATCTTAATGCACCACGATAAAAGGGGATAAATGCTTGTTTATGAAAAATAAAAACATTAAAGGCTTTGCAATGAAGCTTTTGTGTGTGCGCATTTTGATGTGGGGGATCCTTTCATTTGAACGGATGTGGGTGCGGTTGTTGCCATTTTTCCTTGTTCTTAGTCTCTTTTGTTCGTTTAGCTGGTTGGGACTTTTTGGCATTTTGGGCTATTGGTCACATTTGCTCTTACTTGGGATTATACTTGTTTGTGCTGGGGCGAGTTTATTTTTTCTTATTCGTTTTCGGTTTCCCACAATGCGGGAAGTAAATTGCCGTCTTGAACGCGTCAATGATCTTAGACACCAGCCTTTGAATATTCAAACAGATCGTTTATGTTCTGAAAATGATGAAGATTTTAGTGCTGTTATTTGGCGTGAACATCAACGCCGAATGGCAAAGCAATTATATCATTTAAAAACTGGATTTATCTCTCTTAATAGTGCGGATTACGATCCTTTTGCTTTGAGGGCTTTGTGTGCTCTTCTTTTTGTGTGCTCTTTTAGTTTTTCTTTTGGTTCACAAGGGGGGCGTTTGGCTGATGCCTTTGATTTTCGTCCTGTCGTTGATGAAAAACTCATGCGGATTGATGCTTGGGTAACACCACCTGCTTATACCGGTGTGGCACCGATTTATTTGACAAAAGATGAGAAAACACAACTAGAAATTCCTGAAGGGAGTAATGTTGTTGTGCGTGTTGTCAATGGAGCTGGCATTACAGTAAAAGCAAAGTCTGTAGAAGATGGGAGGGAAGTTTCGTTTTCAGAGAAAACGGAACAAACAGCTTTGAATGATCCAATTGTTCATTTTGAAACACATTTCAAGCATTCAATGAATTTATTTGTATCATCACGTCGTAAAAAACAGCAGTGGCATTTGCAGATGGTTAAGGACACGCTTCCGACAATTCATTGGCTGGAAAAACCAGGGCGGATTTTAACGGGATCGTTAGAGTTACGATATATGGTGGATGATGATTATGGTGTGACAAAGGCTTTTGTTGAAATAGAGCCTTTTCTTCCTCAGAATAAAAGTGCTTCTTCTCTTTATAATGCTCCGGAAATAGAGCTTCTTCTTCCGCGTGGTGGAAAGGGAAAAATGCGGATGGTGCAAGATATATCAGCGCATCCGTGGGCGGGTTCGCAAGTCAAAATTACTTTGGTGGCAGAAGATGGTGCGGGGCAGAAAGGACGTAGCAAAACTTTTGTCATGACATTACCGCAACACGTTTTTTCAAATCCTGTTGCGCGTGCGGTGAGTGAATTGCGTCGTTTATTAGCGCTTGATGCTTCTGCGAGAGAGCGTGTATTGGATATGCTTTCTGCTTTGCTTGTACGTCCAGAAAAGGGGTTGCAAAATGCAATGCATTTTCTTGTTCTACAAAGTGCGTGGACAAGACTTTCTTTAGCACAAACAGAAGAGGATTTGCGTGGTGTGGTGGATTATCTATGGCAAATTGCTTTGGGTATTGAAGATAATCAGCTTGAATCCGTGCAAAAAAATTTAAAACAAGCACAAGCTGCTTTACGTGATGCACTGCGTTACGGTGCTTCAGCGGCAGAAATTGAACGGCTTATGGCAGATTTACGTCAAGCTATGGATGAGTATATCCGTGCTTTGGCTGAAAAAGCACCAGATAGTCAAGTTTCTAAAAATTCTAAAAGCTCAAAAAGTCCTAATCTTTCTGAAGCTACATTACAAGAAAAGCTAAATTTAATTGAGGAAATGGCTAAAACGGGCTCTTCTTTAGCAGCTGAACAACTCTTGGCGGAAGTTGAACAGACGCTTGATCATTTGCATGTGCAAAAAGGCAATCAAAATGAGGGAGAAAAAAGCCAATCTGCACAAATGAAAGAAAAGATGGACCAGCTTGGGGATTTAATGCGTCGTCAGCAAGAAATTCTCAATGAAACACATCAGTTAGAGATGGAACAAAAACGCGGAGAAAATGTGCCGGAGACACAAAGCAGATCTTTAAAAAAACGTCAAGCTGAATTGCAGTCTGAATTATCAACATTGGAAAAAGAATTATCAGAACAAGGATTTGAAACAGGGGGCGCATTGAAAAGGGCAGAAGAAAAAATGAATTCTGCGGAAAATGCTCTTGATAATGGAAATCATCAGGTATCTATACAAAATCAGTCTGATGCTTTGGAATCTTTGAGGCAAGGTGCACAAAATGTTTTGAAAAAAATGCGCGAAGCACTCAAAGAAACGGGAGATGATCAAAATGCTGGTTTTGGTCCTAAAGATCCGTTAGGACGCCCACTTTCTTCAAAAACAGATGAAGAACAAGAAGGTGAGGCACTACCACAAGAAAGTGATCAAATGCGTACGCGGCAGATTTTGGATGAAATTCGCAAACGTCTTGGTAAAGAGCATATTCCAGAAGAAGAAAAAAACTATCTTGAAAGATTGCTTCGTTTTAATTAACCAGTGTTGGCTTTTTTCTTAATTGATGTCGGAAACAGTGTATGAAGAACTTCTATGGGGTTCATCTCCAAGAAAATGATTAAAGCGCTTGTAACGCAATAATCATCCTTTTGTACTGATTTTTTGATCATTTAAGTTTAAAATATGAAATATTGAAATGTTCGCTATTGCGGAAAAAGGACAGAAGTCCATATAAGTTGGGTATATGAAAATCTGTAATGTTTGAAATTTGTTTCTACATGGTAGGTTGAGTTGGATATCGTTACGCTGAAAGATTTTTATACTTCTGCACTTGGTTTGCGTGTACAAAAGACGCTGTGTGACCAATTGAATTTATGGTGGCCTGATCTTACGGATAAACGGATTATGGGGTTGGGTTATGCACTTCCTTATCTTTCTATATTGCGTGAACGTGCCCAACAATGTTTTGCTTTTATGCCAGCTTCCCAGGGTGCTTCGTCTTGGCCTTGTGCGGAGCAAGTTGCTGCAGCGCTTGTTTTTGAAGAAGATTTGCCGCTTCCGGATGCGTCAGTTGACTGTATTTTATTGGTACATGCATTAGAATATACAGAAAATTCATTTGAAACGTTGAATGAAATATGGCGTGTTTTAGCACCCAATGGCCGCTTAATTGTTATTGTACCTAATCGCTCTGGCTTTTGGGCGCGAAATATTACTACGCCCTTTGGTTATGGCGAACCCTATAGTCGGCAACAAATTACTCGTTTGTTCGAAAAAACAAATTTTGTTTCTGGGCCAATACAAGAAATTGTACATTATATGCCTTCTACGAGTTATGTTTCGCGGTTGTTCTCATTTTTTTATGAGCCATTTGCACGCTATCTTTTGCCTTATTTTGGTGGACTCTTAATGTGTCAGGCACAAAAACGTGTTTATCAAGGTTTGCTCGTACAGCGTCGTCAGTCGCGACGTATTTTTATTCCTGCTTTATCACCACAAGTGCGGAATATTTTAATTTATAAAGATAATTAATCATTTTGCCATTGGCATAAGAACCGCAAATATAGAAGGATTCTCTTATTTCAATTTTTTGTATTTACAATCAAAAAATATTCTTTTGTACATTATATGTGGAATTGGCATGTGAATAAAAAATCTCAAGTATCTATATACCGAACCATATTTCATGAATAGTGGAAACATTTTAAGAGAAAAAAATGCTGATGTCTTCGTAAGCATAAAAATAGCAGAGTCTAAGGGATCTTGCATAATATGGTTCATGGTGGTTAAAAACTGTACAAAGAAGGATTAAAATGCTTCTTATGAACTATCTCAAGTGTCAAGGGCTATCTGCCAACATCGATATCTAACAAAGTGTGTGATAGTGCCAGCTTGTTCTTTTATAAGCGTAAAGACGGTGGTGCTCAGTGGCTTTATCGTTAGGATAAACATTTAGCGTTATATCATTAATTATATAACCTCTTAAGAGGAGATAAAATCATAAAGGATGGAGAAAAACTATAAAGATAAAAAACATCTCTTAATTTAGGTTCGTGAATGTGAGATAAAGCAGTGCGTGGAGCGGTATTTCTGAAAAAAATAATCATAAACATCACGCATCTAAAGATGATAGTTATGATCAAGAATGTCGTTAAAAGATATCACGATTATTTATATGCGGAACATATTAAAAATTTTAGAGAGAACAAAAGCATGTGAAGCAGAAGTTACAAAGTATATCGTGAGGTTTGAAAGCATTTTTGTTTCTGGTTCTCATGTTGGAATATTTCGTTTTTATTCATAATGTTATATATTTTGTCATAAGAGTAAGTTCTATGTAATAGCATTCCAATTATATGTGAAGTTTTTTCATCTCGCTTTTGTTTTCATTTAGGATATTAAAATTATTTTTGAAACAGTAAATCTCGAATTAAAGATTTAAACGATAACCATTTTGATCTGTCATGAGAATTTGTGCATTAGAAGGATCTTTTTCGATTTTTTGTCGCAAACGATAGATGTGGGTTTCTAAAGTATGGGTGACAATATTTTCATTATAACCCCAAACTTGTTCTAACAATGTTTCACGGCTGACAATTTTATCATTGGCATGATAGAGACATTTAAGAATTGCTGCTTCTTTTTCTGTGAGACAGATTTTATTGTTACATTGATCAAGAAGAAGTTTTTGTCTTAGTTTAAAAGTATAGGGTCCAATGTGAAAGGTTGCATCTTCATTTTGTTCATATTGGCGCAGCTGTGCTCGAATTCTCGCTAATAACACCGCAAAGCGAAAGGGTTTTGTCACATAATCATTGGCGCCTGTTTCAAGATCTAAAATATTATCGCAGTCTGTATCATAATTCGTTATTATGATAATAGGGGCACGAAATCCTTGGGTGCGTAATTGTTTCACGGCTTTGCAACCATCAAGATCAGGAAGTTCAAGTCCCAAAATAGCAAGATCAATATTTTCTTCTTGGATTATTTTCATTCCTGCTTTTGCTGTTTTGGCTTGGAAAATTTCAAACTCTTGATACATTTGCAATTGTTCTACTAAAACGGGGCGTAGATCATCGTCTTCAACAATTAAAAGAGTATAGTGGTTCATGTTTTTCCTTATAGGCATGTTGATGCACTGATTGGTAAAGAGTAGTTTCGTGAAAAATGAGATTTCATGCAAGAAAAATTAAAAGAGGAAAATTAAAAAAAGAGGGTCTCTAAAAATAAACTTTTATCATTTCTATGGTTGCTTGCTGAAAAGAAGGTATTTCCGTCTGCAGAGTATTTTATGTATTGGTTGGAAGCATTTTTTATGCTCTAGAAGGTGTTTTAGCCATTAAGTGTCATCATCTTTACGCTTATGGAGAAACAAGCCGACACTATCATACAGTTTGCCATCTCGTGGGTGTTGCGGACAGTCCTTGGCACTTGAGACGATTCATAAAAGGAATGTTTAGTCCTTTCTTTCACGTTTTTATCCATACGGAACCTTCTCCGCTTGTAATGTGCAAGCAAATAGCTTGTGATTAATTCAATATAAACAGGTTGGGAATGAGAGAAGCCTGCGGTATAAGAGACTTTCATCCAATATGCAAAACGGTGAATGCTCAATATGATGCGTTTTTAAGCGTGAAGAAAACTGTACAACACCTAGTACATATGCACTGTTTAGGAGAATTTCACGGTCATTTTATTTTTTTTTATCCACGTTCAGTTTTGTTTTTTGCTGCATTTGTGCGCGAAGGGTTCTGTGTGTGATGTTTGTGGTGTTGCTTATTATAATCGTTGAGTAAGCTTTGCCTTTAGCAATGCCGAAATGATACATCATAAAGAGGTTTTTTGTGTAATTTGGGAGGAAGACTGTATTGAGAAAGAGTGCAGGATAAAAATGACAAAGAAAAATATCATATTTATGCATTTAGCATGAGAATACCTTCAACAGAAGGATGTGTTGTGCTTATTCTTCTGCGCTATGAAGCATCTTTTTATATGAGTTAATGAATAAAAATTATTGTTTTAAGATAAAAGCATTTCACTTTTAAGGTTGCCCATCAAACAGACTTCTTTCCATTCATCTTCTGTCACGGGTTGTACTGATAAGCGGCTGGCTTTAACCAGCACCATATTTGCTAGTTTCGGATTGGCTTTAATTTGTTTTAATGAAACGGGTGTTGGCATGTCACAAAGTGCACGGATATCCACACATTCCCAGCGTGGATCAGAGCTTGTAGAATCATGGTGTGCTTCAGCACATATTTCTACAATGCCTACAATTTCTAAACCTTTATTTGAGTGATAAAAAAAACCTTTATCGCCATATTTCATGGCGCGCATATTATTACGGGCTTGATAATTGCGTACACCATCCCATTGTTCGCCATTAACTCCTTTTTTCTTTTGCATCTCCCATGACCATTTGTGGGGTTCAGATTTAAAAAGCCAATAAGCCATGAGTTCTCCTTTTTAATAGACTATTATGCATTCATAATATGCATTTTTATAAGCATCTTTGTAACACCATCAACGATGATTTTTAAAATGGGGTAAAGAACGGGCATTATCTGTTTTTTCTTGTTTCAAAATAACGTGTAGCAGAGAAACGCGATTCATTGATATTTCATGTTGTATAAAGGTATTTTGCTCTTTGCTTATCTTTGCAGCTATGGTTTGAAATGCGGTCACTATAAGAGTTTGTTGGAAAAATTAAGAAAATTGGTTCTAAAAAGCTTTAAGATTACAATGACAATGAAACGAATAGATAATCAAAGAATGACATTCATATCTATGCTTTGTGGGAGAGAGTAGATCTTATT
This sequence comes from Bartonella sp. CM120XJJH, assembly GCF_042194715.1. Taxonomy (NCBI): domain Bacteria; kingdom Pseudomonadati; phylum Pseudomonadota; class Alphaproteobacteria; order Hyphomicrobiales; family Bartonellaceae; genus Bartonella; species Bartonella sp. CM120XJJH. Next base: position 19,411 of record NZ_JBHINE010000010.1, read on the forward strand.
ATGCTGTAAAATACCGTCATTTGAAGTGTAATGATATAAGGCAGTTTTTTGAAACATGAAATTTTTTAGAATGTGTGGTGAATATTTAGGTTTGCGTATCGAGCTTTGGGTTAAGTGAATTGTGAGAGTGGGAAGCAGGTGGAATCCGCTCGATAGAGAGTTCGGACGATCTGTAGACCGGATTGAATAGAAATCTTCGTTTTTTAAGATGTGTGTGGGGGGAACGTCAATTTTATTATGCTTTTGTTCCACGGCGTCCCATTCCGATCAAGGGCGTGGCTTTTTCATCTAATGGCCAGCGTGAGCGGGGTGCAATGTCGAGAGAGCTTGTTTCTCCTCGTGCGAGTTTTTGTGCACCGGCAAAAGCAATCATTGCAGCATTATCGGTACACAAGGAAAGAGGAGGGGCTATAAATTCAAAACCATGTTGATGGGCAAGTTCTTGCAATGTAGAGCGAATGGCTTGGTTTGCTGCAACACCGCCCGCGACAACCAAAGCAGGAGAACGCTTTCTTTGATTATGAGAGAGGGGATATTGGTGGGTAAAGTGTTGTAGGGCTAGGTGAATACGATCATGTATCGTATCGGTCACGGCGGCTTGAAAACTTGCGGCAATGTCAGCAATATCATTTTCTGTAAGAGGAGCTATGGCTGTTGCGGCTTGTCGGACAGCAGTTTTGAGTCCGGAAAAAGAAAAATCTAACCGTTTTTCACCCTTTAAAGGGCGTGGAAGGGGGATGCGATTTTTATCACCAAATAAAGCTGCTTTTTCAAGTGCTGGTCCACCAGGATAAGGAAGACCTAAAAGTTTTGCAGTTTTATCAAAGGCTTCTCCTAATGCATCATCAATAGTGGTTCCTAAACGTTGGTAGTTGCCTACTCCATGAACAATGATTGTTTGTGTATGCCCCCCTGAAACCAAAAGTAATAAATAGGGAAAGCTGACGTTGTGCGTTAATACAGCTGTTAAAGCATGTCCCTCTAAGTGATTTACCGCAATAAATGGTTTGCCAGTGGCAAGAGAGAGTGCTTTTGCGCTCATAACGCCTACCAACAGTCCTCCTATCAAACCAGGTCCACTGGTGGCTGCAATGCCATCAATATCTTTTAATTTTGTGTTTGCTTCTGTTAGTGCTTGCAGAATTAAATGATCAAGAACTTCAACATGAGCACGAGCAGCAATTTCAGGAACAACACCGCCGTAAGGTGCATGGTGATCAATTTGGCTCCAAACAACATTGGAAAGAATTTGGCTATTTGATTCATTGTTATATTTGATGACAGCCGCTGCTGTTTCATCACAACTTGTTTCTATTCCCAGCAGACGCATTTTAAACAAAACCTTATATTGAAGCTTCTTTCCTGCGTGCGTACCATGAACAGAAAAAGATGCAAAGTATTTCTCTTAGAATTGATTTTTCTATGAAAAAATATGTGTTTTGGCATTTTCTTTGAATTTCATGATATTGTTGATTAAAAAATAAAGCTGTATTTTTGAGTATAAAATGCAAATGTTTTTTTAAAAACTTGTCTATTAAAGTCTATAATTGTAAATATTATTGAGAAAAGCTGCATTTTTAAAACTTTCTTCATTTTATTATTTTATCATTAAAAAAAGTGTGCACGAAAAGTGACAGAGATGGTCGATTCTTCAAAACCAAAAGTTAAACCACATTATGCTGGTACGCGCCGTAAGAAACCAGTTATTGAGCATGAAGCTGTTCCCCATGATTCAGAGGAAAAAGTCCACAATTCTGTAGAATCTCATGCGCGAGAAAAACAGAATATGCAAGGTCAGTATAAAAGTACTTCTAGTACAACTTGGCTTTTCTTGTCCCTTTCTGGAATTTTGGGGGGATTCATTGCTTTGGGAATTTTTATGGGGCTTCAATGGGCTGGTTTTTTTTCTTCTCCTTTTGTGGAAAATTCTGCTGGAGGGGAAAAAGCTTTGCAGATTGCTGAAGCCGCAAAAAGTCAAGGTGAAGACACAAAAGAACAATTGAGCCGGGTCCTTCAAGAAATCGACGCGTTAAAAACAGAGTTTTCTTCTTTTTCATCACAGCAGTTTAACACAACGAAAAATGATGAACTATCGAAAGAAGAAAGCAGAAAAGCTTTTGCAATTTTAGAGGAAAAAGTAAAAGCTCTTGAAGAAACTGTACAAACTTTTGTTAGAGAGTCGAAAGAAATAGAGATGGCTTTATCTGTTGGGCAGAGCAATGCAAATGATCTTGCTGCGTTAAAACAACAGTTAGAAGCACTACAGGAAGAAACTGCTGTTAAAAATAGTGAGAAAAGAGAAATAAATACCGCGCTCTTTACTGCAATTAGTTCATTAAAAAATGCTGTAGAGCGTGGTGGGTCTTATAATAATGAATTAAAGCTGTTACAGCAATTATCGCCTTCGATTGATGGACTTGATGTGTTGCAAAAGACAGCTACTGTGGGTCTTCCAAGTTCAGCACAACTTTCAGTTGATTTTGCTCATGTTGCCGATACAATTGTTGGTACGCAAAATATCGTTGCGTCAGATGCTGGTTTTTTTGACCGAATTTTAACGTGGATAAAAGGGCTTATTGTTTCGCGACCGATTGGAAATGTTGAAGGGATGACGCTTGGGGCTATTGTGGCACGCATGGAAGTTGCTATTCAAGCCGGTGATTACGAAAAGGCTTTGGGCGAATGGCAATCATTGCCCCAAAGTGCAAAAGATATTTCAATGGATTTTGTTAAGCGGCTTGAAAGACATATTGCTATTCAACAGTTGTTGCAGCAATTGTTATTGTCTGTGCAACAAGGATCTTTAAAAGCAACAAAGATGTAAATAGGCTCAAGATGATACGTGTTTTTATTTATACCTTTGTTGTTTGTATCCTCGGTTTAGCTTTCGCGTGGGTTGCTAATCACAATGGTATTTTTGTTCTCACATTTTTGCATTTCAGATTTTCTGCTTCGCTGCTTACAGTGTTAAGTGTGCTTATTTTGTTTTTTGTAACACTGATGCTTTTATGGTGGTTATTGTCTTTCTTTTTTTCCATACCGAGTGCTCTTTCCAATTATTTTTATAAACGCCATCAAAAGCGTGGTTATGAAGCTCTTTCAAAGGGGATTCTTGCAACTTTTGCTGGTGATAGTATGGTTGCGCAAAAAATGGAAGCACGGGTTGCTAAATATCTTGCAGGAAAACAAGAGCCATTGGTAAAATTCTTACAAGCGCAAACCTTGTCTTTACAAAATAACTCTGTTCGCGCCATCGGTCTTTATGAGGAGATGAGAAAGGAAGATCCAACAAAACTGGTTGGACTTTATGGTTTGTTTCGTGAAGCGATGAAGAGTAAAGCTTATGAGGCGGCGCAACAATATGCCGAAGAGGCGCTGACTTTATCGCCAGCACTTTTATGGGCGCATCAAGCGGTGCTTGATCGGTTAAGTACTGAGGGTAAATGGGATAAGGCACTTACTATTTTTGAAAGAGCGCAAAAAGCTCTCCCGCGTTCTGTTCGCACGACTCCAGAGCGGCAGCATATCCAAGTTTTACTATTAAGTGGGCAGGCACTTTCTTTGTTTGATACACATCCTGTACAAGCACGTGAAGCCATTTTGAAAGCCCATAAATTGGCGCCTGATTTTGTTCCAATAATAGTTATTGCTGCTGATATTCTTTATAAGTTAAATGAAACGCGTAAAGCGGATAAAATGATTATAGCGGCTTGGCAAAAGGATCCTCATCCTGATTTGGGGACGCTTTATCTCGAAAGAGAAGAAGGAGCCATTGGGCGATTGAAAAGAGCTAAGACACTTGCTTCTTATAATAAAGATGCATTTGAATCAGCTTTCCTTATTGCTAAAGCAGCTTTAGATGCTGGTGAAACAGCATTAGCGAGAGAGCAGGCAAAAAAAGCATTAGAGTATCATCCACGAGAAAGTGTTTATTTATTGTTGGCAGATATCGAAGAGGCACAGGGAAACAATCAAGGTGCTGTGCGTCAATGGCTTTCTTTAGCACTTCGTGCTGAACGTGATCCAGTATGGATGTGTGATGGGTCCATTTTTTCTTCTTGGTCAGCGGTTTCTCCAATCAGTGGACGTTTGGGCGGTTTTGAATGGAAGGCGCCTCCCTGTATGCCTTCTCTCACATTAGAGGCGGATAATATTGTGCCGAAAAAGCAAGACAAAGAGTATGTTATGGGAAAAAGTGATGGTGTTGAAGATAAGAAACTTGAAAAATTAACACCTATAGATGATTCTCTTTTGCATAATGCGCAGGTGGAGAAACAAGATATAAAAGAACAAGATGTAAAAATGTTCAGTCAAACTCACTTAAATGTTGATGATCCAGGGGTTAAAACAGAAGAAGAAACATCTTTGTCGAGGAAAAAATTTCGTTTATTTTAAATTGCACCAATGTGATAATACGAATGTTTTCTCAGAAGAAACAATTGACCTAGAAGAAAAAATATCGTTAGTCTTGTCCAATAAAATTATTCTCTTATGCTTTAAAAATAAAGTTTTGCTTGGTAGCAGAGGTGATTGGTTAAAAAATGTTTTTAAATCAGAGGTGTTTTGATAAAAAACAAAAAAATAACAAACTAAGGATTGCTGTCGTTATTCATCGGCGGTCTGCCTATACTGGTCGTTTGGGAAAATTTTTACAACAAAATGGTTTTGTTCTTGATGTTTATCGTCCTATTTTTGGACAAAAACTCCCTGATACATTAGAGCATTATGCCGGTGTTGTTATTTTAGGGGGACCGATGAGTGTGAATGACAGCGAAACCTATATTGGTGAGGAAATTGATTGGATTTCGTTATCACTAAAGGAAAATAAGCCTTTTTTGGGTATTTGTCTTGGAGCACAAATGTTAGCGCGAAATCTAGGGGGGCGCGTTGGTACAAGAAGTGATGGGACTGTTGAAGTGGGCTGGTATCCACTAGAAGCAACTCCACAGGGGAAGGAATTGATGAATTGGCCAGAAATGGTCTACCATTTCCATGATGAAGGTATTTATGATTTACCGAAAGAGGCAATGCTTTTGGCAACAGGGAATACATATCCTACACAGGCTTTTCGTTATGGAAACAATGCATGGGGCTTGCAGTTTCATGCTGAATTTACACGCGCTATGATGCGGCGTTTGGTCATGCGTTCGGCACATAAATTGACTGAAAAAGGTGCTCAACCTGCTTGTGCACATTTGAAAGGTCGTTTAATCTATGATCGAGCTTTGAGCCAATGGTTTGAAAGCGCATTACACCAGATTTTTTGCACACCGACCGTACTTGTGTGATTTTTGATAATGCATTGATTCGTATAATTAATTTGCTGTTTTTCATATTAAATGAGGATCCCGAATATAGTAAGCTTCTCTCATTCCAAATTTGTGTATGTTGAATCAATAAAAACCTCTTGCTTGCATGTCACAAGTAGGGTTGGCGTGTGGGCAAAAACTGTATAAGAAAAGACTAAAAATGCCTCTTATGAACTGTCTTAAGTGCCTAGGGCTGTCGCAACATTGGGGGCTAGCCAAATATAATGATGGTGCTGGCTTGCTCTCCTCCATAAGCGTAATGATGGGGGTGCTCAATGGCTTTATCGTTAAGAAACACTATTCATTATCATTTTTGTTGTGCTGTGAAACAGTATGGTTTAAGGCAGAGGTAGAAAATCTATGTAAAACTTTACACATGAGGTGTTTTTTGTTAAAGAGTGTAATGGGTTTTCTTAAAAAGATCTTGCTGGGTGGGCGTATGAGATGCTGTACTTTAGAATGATGTATAGGGACTCCTTGAAGTGGTTAGCAGATAAAATCCGATCGATTAAGAAGTTGGGTTGTTTATCAACTGACCGTGGTTAAGAATCTTTGCCTTTTTTAGGGTGGGGAGGAAGTTAAGAGATAAAGAAAGTTTGAATATTGTCTAAATCCTTTCAAATACCATCATCACAAAAAAGTTTTTCTTTGAGTTATTTAATTTGTGGGCTCTTTTGTCTTGCTCTGATATTTATTTATAGCGCACTCTGGTTTTTTTTTCACGTAAAATAGAAAACTATGTTTCTGATATATTCACAAAAGTATCTTCCCATAATATGGCGGCGGTATGTGAGAATGTGCATAAGGATGGTTATCCTTTACGTGTCGGTGTTGTTTGTGACAAGTTTCAATTTTCTTGGCCTTTACATGGGGTTTCTTTATCGACGGGGCGTTTGACAGCTGGTGCACCAATTTATGCACCTCATTTGGTCGAGTTTAATGTTCATTCTCCTGCATTAATTGTTTTTTCCGGACAAACTCCCATAGTATCGCATTGGCGCAATTTGGTGGTTGAAACAGAACCTTATTGGAAAACGGGTAAAACATTGAAGTTTATAGCTGAGGGGCTTGAAATTTCACCTCTTTCTTCTTCCCTTGAAGATCAAAAGCCTCAAGAAGCATTAGGAGCACAAACAACAGATAAAAAAACGACACAAGAAAATGTAGAAGATCAGGCATCTTTGCAAAATACGCATAACGTGACTATTCAGCCATTAGAGCCAAAAGAAGCTACCCAAAAAATAACGGCAGAATTTTTTCGACTTGATCTTAAACATGAAAAGAATGATTTATCGGGAAATATAACTTTTGACGGTTTTGATGTTTCTCGAATTTTTATATCTTCTTTTGTCGATGTCCCAAAAATTGATGGCAACTTGAAAGTGATTTTAAATGACATCTCTTTTCTGTCTGAAGATGAAGGAAAAAATTGGCAACAGCGACTGTATGGAAAAAGTGGACTTTTAAAGCAAGGTGAATTGACTTTTCATACAGGTGGTGGGTTACGTATTAATGGGCCTTTTTCTTTTGATGAAGAAGGATATTTGACAGCAAAGTTTGAACTTGTCCATATTCAGCCTATGAAGCTTCTTGACACTCTGCAGCGCTTATTTCCCGGGCAGGCCAATAATCTTCAAGCGTTATTTTTTATTTTGGGTACACTGCCTAAAAATGCCGATGGCGCTCCTGTTCTTCCCTTGCTCATTAACAATGGGTGGGTAAAATTAGGTTTTTTAAAACTTGGTCGTCTTTCTCCGCTTTAGGTGTTGTACCAAAGCCTTTTTTCATTTTTACTACCAAATTTCGATTTTTTCTGATTTTTACACTTTTTTGCAATTTTAAAGTGTCAAAATCTATTTTAACAAAACACGTATTTAATGGTAAAAAAATAGCTATAAAAATAAAAAATTACTACCTATTCCTAACTAGTCCAACCTCTTTTTCACTTAACTATAAAGTCTTATGTCAAACTACATATAGAAACAATGTTTGTGTGCAAAAAGTGGTATTTTAAAGTATGCTGAATTGTCTTTTTATACAGGTGGTGTCGCGTTGGGTGTCGGAACCTTTTTTCTTTATGTATGGAATGAGCATCTTGCATATATCTGTTTAGGGTAATCTTTAAAATAGGTAAACAGCCTAGTTGGATGAGAATATGGAGTTGTAAAGGGAGAAAATAAACGTCTATCTTTACTGTCATTTTTATTTGATTTCACGTATTTAAAAAGCAGTTACAGTCATATCTTTTAAATAATGGATTAAGCATATCCTTTTGTTTCTGATGTTTTTTAATGAAGCCATATGTCTTCCACGTAAAACAGAATATATGTGTATTGCATATTTACGCATTTGTTAAAAAAATATTCCTCAGTGCTTTCTATTTCACGATGTTGCCTATGAATGGTATAACGATAAAACCATTAAGCACCACAATCTTTTCGCTTATGGAGCAAGAAGCTTAAGGGGGGAAATCATCATATTTATATTTGGCTACCCGTTTCTACGGCTTTTGGCATTTGAGGCGGTTTATGAGGGGCATTTTTAGTTCTTTATTTAATGTTTTTTATTTATACAGCTTTCCCATTTGCAACATGCAAGGGGTAATGCGTTTAATTGATTGAATATAAACGGATTGGAAATGAGGCAAACTTAGAATATCAGCTTCTCCTTCAACATAAAAATGATAAAATTATGATTGTAAATCAATATATTATATTTTTGTGTTGAAGAATATTTGACAGTAAAATTTGAATTTATTTTTTATTTTAAGTGCTCTGTCTAAAAATGCGGGATAGCGTCTCCGTTTTTCCCTTACTGATTAGACATGGATGGATAGAACAGGGAAAAAGCTTAGCTATTTTGTACTGCTTTTAAGTCTGAGAGTTGATGTTTTTAGGGTGAGAAATCAATCCTGTTGTTTTTTTGAAATTATTGCAAACAATTCTATTGTGATAAATAGCGAGATTTTTATTGTTGGAGCCTTGCCTAAAAATGCAAACTTCCGCTCTCTATTTTTGTTGGTTTGTTGTGGTGGTGGGATAGAACAGGAGATTGAGTGGGCCGTTTTGTATTTGCTTTAGGTTTGAAAGCCAATATTTTGAAGTTGAGAAATCAATCCTGCTGCAAAAGTAAAACGAGAAATATTGAGATCATTTTCAATAAGGGCGCTAATGCGGTTTGTAATGTTGTGAATATGATCTTCTTCTGTTTTTTTCCAAGTGTCAAAAGGATCTTTTTTCTTTCCATAATTTTTGAGAATTTTCATAACGATTTGCCGAAAGCTTTCAGAAACATTTTCTTTGGCTTGGCTTAAAGCCATACTATCATAATAATCTACTACAGGGATTATACGACTTGCTTCGTTAATGCGGTTTATACGAATGATTTGCGCAAGTGAAAAGTAGATCTCTGCGGTTTTAATAAGATCACTGTTGCTTTTTTTTGCAATTAAAGAAATATCACAGATTGTTGAAGCAGCTTCCAAGAGAGCTAATTGTTTCGCTAATGCTTTTGGTGCTCCCTCTTCGCTGTAGTGTAATGCTTTTTCTTCAATCTTTTGCTTAATATCGTTGTCGTGAGAATGCATAAGCTCTTTTTCAATAACGCTACGGGCTTGCTTTATTGTTTTTACAATTTCTTCTAATGGACGTGAGAGATCTATGTTGTGCAAACCCCAATTGGTTGTTTCAAAGAGCATTGGGGTCATTGCTGCGTAGAATTTATTTTGGACAAGACCGGGTATTTTATTATCAAGCTTATCAATTTGCTCAGACAATTGAGGAATTTCGAAACCATCGCGGATGGCAATGAAAACGCGAATAATATTTTCAGTCTTTTGTTCTGTTGCATCGTGTAGTCTATTAACAAAAGTAGGGCCTCCACGATTTACAATATCGTTGGCAATCAGCGTTGCGATAATATTACGACGCAATTGATGGTTAATAACTTCCTTCTTAAAATTTTCTTGAATTTGGGTTGGAAAATAGTTCAGCAAGGCTGTATTGAAATAGTGATCATCAACAATGGGGCTATGAGCAATTTCTTCTTTTAAGGTCAATTTAGCATAGGCAAAAATAACGGCGAGTTCTGGACGGAGAAGACCTTTGCCTTGGGTTGCTCTTTGTCGTAAAATTTGCTCATCAGGGAGTATTTCAACTCTGCGATCTAGAAGCTTTTTTTGTTCCAAATCGTGCATAAAGCGTATTTGATAGGGCAAATCAGTAGTGCTTTGGTTTTCTGCCAAAGAAAGAGCAAGGGGTTGTAGATAATTGTTGCGCAAGACGAGTTGCTCGACTTGAGGTGTCATTTTTTTCAAGAGCTTATTGCGTTCTTCGCGGGTTAACGTTTTGGCACGTAGTGCTGATGCAAGAACAATTTTGAGATTGACCTCAATATCAGAACAATTCACACCAGCAGAATTGTCAATGGCATCTGTATTGCATCGACCACCATTTAAGACATATTCAATCCGCCCACGTTGTGTAACACCAAGATTAGCCCCTTCGCCAATAATTTTTGCACGCACTTGCTCTCCGGTAATGCGTATTGCATCATTTGCACGATCACCTACTTGGGCATCATTTTCTGTTGCAGCACGGATATAAGTACCAATACCACCGAACCATAAAAGATCAACAGGGGCTTTGAGAAGAGCAGAGATAATTTCAAAGGGTGTTCCTGTTTGTTTTTCGAAACCAATGGCTTGTGCTGCTTCAGGTGAGAGAGTAATGGTTTTTTCTTTTCGTGAGAAGATACCACCGCCCTTTGATAATTTGCTTTGATCGTAATCTTGCCAGCTGGAGCGAGGAAGTTTAAAAAGGCGCATACGTTCTGCATAGCTTTCGTCTATGCTTGGATCTGGATCAATAAAGATATCGCGGTGATCAAAAGCGGCAATCAATTTTGTTTGTTTGGAAAGCAGCATTCCATTGCCAAAGACATCACCAGACATATCGCCAACACCGACACAGGTGAAGGGCGTTGTTTGAATATCGTGATTAAATGACTCTCTAAAATGTCTTTTGACGGCTTCCCATGCACCTTTAGCTGTAATACCAATGTCTTTGTGGTCGTAACCTGCTGAGCCTCCAGAGGCAAAAGCATCATCGAGCCAAAAGTGGTTTGCTTGGCTGATGGCGTTGGCTGTATCAGAAAAAGTTGCTGTTCCTTTGTCTGCCGCGACAACAAAATAGGGGTCAGGGTCATCATGACAGATGACATTGTGGGGAGAACTTATTTTGCCGTTAATCAGATTGTCTGTGATGGAGAGCAAAGCTGTGATAAAGTCTGTATAAGCTTGTCGTGCTGCTTCTATGATGACAGCACGGTCATTTGTTTGGGGAAGCCTATGGGGATAGAATCCACCTTTTGCACCTGCAGGAACGATAACCGCATTTTTAACTTGTTGGGCTTTGACTAAGCTAAGCACTTCGGTGCGATAATCTAATGCACGGTCAGACCAACGAATTCCGCCACGAGCGATAGGTCCAAAACGCAAATGAACCCCTTCAACTTCTGGTCCATAAACAAAAATTTCTCGATAAGGGCGTGGTTCAGGCAAACCTTCAATTTGGCGCGGATTTAATTTGGTGGCTAAAATACGCCGTGGACTTCCATCGTCAAGAGGCGTAAAGGCATTCGTTCGTAAACTCGCATCGATAAGGTTACAATAACGGCGTAAAATCAGATCATCATCTAAACCAGAGACTTTCCGTAATTTTTCTTCAATGCGCTTTTGAATGACTTGTTGGTTTTTTCCCCGTTCTTTTTCTGTATGGCTTTGGTGAAATTTTAAATGAAATAAAGCATAAAGATCTTGGGTAATGTCAGGATAAGCATTTAAAGTTTGAGCAACGCGATCTTGCGAATAAGGAATTCCAGCTTGTTGGAGATAGCGCCCATAATGGCGCAAAATAACAATTTCATGCCAATCAAGCTCAGCTGTTTGGGTGAGAGCGTTAAAGCCGTCATTATCAGCATTTTTTGCCCAAATGGCCTCAAAGGTTTCGGCGTGTTTTTGCCCGTTTTTTCCAAAATCGATACAGAGCTGGAAAGTGCTTTCCAGCTGCATATCATGAAGGTACACAGAGTGTCCATAGCCATCTGGTAATTCAAGGGTTTGTTCAGCAATAACGCGAAACCCCATATTTTCAAGGAGTGGTACACGTTTAGAAAGAGCAAGAGCTTCATGGCGGTGAAAAAGCCGAAGAGAAATGGTACATTTTTCTTTGTTTTGTGCGTGATAAAAGTTCACGAAAAGGGGCTTCTCATCATGAAGGTTTAAAATATGTCCAGCATCATTAATAGCGTCTTCGGCTGAAAATAAATCACGATAGCTGTTGGGGAATTCGCTGGCTAGACGTGTTTGTGGCTCTGTTATTTTCTGGGTCAGAGCGATGGCTTGAACTCTGTCTTCCCAACTTCGTGCAATCGAACGTACATGTTGTTCAAGTGTGGAGCGTTCGTGAAGGGGAACAGTTTCATTTCCTTTGCGATGGATGATATAATAGACACGTATAAGGGGGCTTTCCAAAAATAGCGGATAAGATTCAAAAAAGTCGCCTTTATAAAGCTCAACAAAATGTTCGCCAACTTTTTCACGCAGGTTGCTGCTATATTGGTCACGCGGTACGTAGACAAGGATAGAAACAAAGCGCCCAAAAGAATCAGTGTGGGCAAGAACCCGTAAACGTGGGCGCTCATCTAATTGTAGAATAAGTTTAGTGTTTTCTGTCAATGTATCGACATCAGAGCGAAACATTTCATCTCTTGGATAGGTTTCTAAAGCACTGATGAGTGCTTTTCCTGAATAATCGGCGTGATTGTGTCCAAGACGTTGAATAATAGTTCGGGCTTTTTCTTTTAAGAAAGGAATTTGCAAAATAGAACGTGTATAAGCTGAGGAGGTAAAAAGCCCTACGATGCGTAATTCTCCACAGAGTTGGTTTTCTTTATCAAAGATTTTAAGACCAATATAATCGAGCCAAACAGAACGGTGAATTTTGGAGCGGCTGTTAGCTTTTGTCACGATAAACAGATTATCACTTTCCATGAAGGATAAAACTTCTTGAGGAGGTTCTTTCATACTTTCATCGTCAACAATATGAATAGAAGCATCCGTGAGTATACCAAGTTCAATATTACTCGCTGTAAAGGATTTTAGGGGTTTTTGGTCTTTGATGAAGTTGTAAGTGCGCATACCAAGGAAAATGAAATTATCGTCCATTAGCCAGTGAAGAAATTCAATAGCTTTTTCGCCTTCTTGTTTGTAGTGTGGGGGAAGGCTTATTTGGTAGGCATGAATCTGCTTTTCAACTTCTTCAAGCATAGGTTTCCAGTCTTGTACAGCAGCATTAACCTGTTCAAGAACTAAGGTGAGTTCATTTTCAAGTTTTTGTATTTGCTGTTTGTTTAATGACTCGATGTGAATTTGCATCAGACTGATGCGTTTTCCAGAAGCACAATCAATAATGGGGTGTGCAATCAAATAGATATGGTTTTTGTGTTGATTAAAAACATTTAAAATAGAATCGAGAAGGAAGGGTTTGTTATCATTGACAAGCGTGATAACGGTTATAGGTCTGTTACTACGGGTTAAATTTTGCTCAAAGCAGATGGTATTTTTTCCCGTCTGATGGAGATTAAAAGCTTTTACCGCGATGGCTGTAGCTTTTTGAAGTTCTTCATTTTCATAATAAGTAATATCTTCTTTATCGGTTTGGGCAAAAAGGATTTGTTCTATTTTATCTTGGGTGTTTTTTGTTTCTGTTTTTTTCTGTTGCAACACGTTCACTCTCCCTTTTTGCTCTTAAGGGGTCTTTTCTTCTCTTTTTAAAAGCAGACCATTATATTTTTTATATACTGTAACACCTTCTTTCTGAAGAAAATAGCTCTTTATTTGGAAAGAATGAGTTTGTTTTTGCTATTTTTTAGTAATATTTTGTACTTTAAAAAAATATTTTGCTTCAAGGGAAGGGCGTTTTTAGTATTTTTGTATGTTAATAGTTTGTTTTTTAAAATATACAAAATGAAAGTAAAAAAAGAAGCAAAAGTAAAGAGAGAATGGCGCATTTACCAGAAAGACTTTTGAGTGGTTACCAAAACTTTATAAACAATCATTTTTTATATAAAATAGCACATTATCAGCAATTGGCGATTGAGGGACAGAAACCTGAAGTTTTGGTCATTGCTTGTTGTGATTCGCGTGCAGTACCAGAAATGATTTTTGATGCTAAGCCAGGAGAAATTTTCACCCTGCGCAACGTGGCAAATGTGGTTCCTCCTTTTTCTCCTGATGACCAATATCATGCAACATCAGCAGCTCTTGAATATGCTGTGCAATTGCTTAAGGTGAAACATATTGTCGTTTTTGGTCATGCCCATTGTGGAGGCGTTCATACTGCTCTTAAGGAGACATATAAATCTTTATCATCAAATGATTTTATTGGTCAATGGATAAGTCTCTTAGCACCAGCAGCAGAAATCGTTTTGAATAATAAGTCGCTGTCGTGGCCAGAAAAACAGACGGCATTAGAGCAGCTTTCTATTCGTCATTCGTTGAGAAATTTAGAGACGTTTCCATGGATAAAGCTTCGCAAAGATCAAGGTTTTTTGACATTGCATGGGGTTTGGTTTGATATCTCTAGCGGAAAATTATGGAGTATGGAACAGGAAACAGGTTGTTTTATGCGTGTTGAAGTTGAAAGTTTTTAAGTATAGTATTTGCTGTTTTTATTTCTTCGTATAAAAAGACATTTTATGATAAAACTTGACAAAGCTGGGGTTTTATTGTTTGAAGGAGCAAGCTTTCAGTGACAAAATTAACTTGGAGCCACCGACTGAGACCCCAGTTTAAGGGTATAAAGAGATCTCAGAGGTCAACATCCGACGGCGCGATGCGTTCTCGGATGCTATTTTGGTTTGTTTGTTATGCAACAATGAGGTAAATGATGTTTGAATCCTTGCAAGAGCGACTCGGTTCTATTCTGTCTCATTTGACGGGACGTGGCGCTTTATCGGATCAGGATGTTGTAGAGGCGCTGCGTGAAATTCGTCGCGCTTTATTGGAAGCTGATGTTGCTCTTGATGTTGTACGCTCTTTTACCGATAGGGTTCGGGAAAAAGCGGTTGGGGCCGAAATCGTTAAATCAATTAAACCAGGCCAGATGGTGGTTAAAATTGTTCATGATGAATTGGTTCATATTCTTGGAAATGAAAGCGTTCTGAGTGATTTAAATGCACCAGCTCCAGTTGTTATCATGATGATTGGTTTGCAAGGTTCCGGAAAAACAACCACAACAGCAAAGCTTGCAAAACGGTTTACTGATAAGCATAATAAAAAAGTTCTCATGGCATCATTAGATACACGCCGTCCCGCTGCACAGGAGCAATTGCGCCAATTGGGAGAGCAGGAAAAACTTGCAAGCTTGCCTATTATTGCGGGACAGCTGCCTGTTGATATTGCATCGCGTGCCGTGCAGGCTGCTAAATTGGGTGGTTATGACGTGCTTCTTCTTGACACAGCAGGACGTAATCATATTGACGAATCTTTGATGCTTGAATTGGCTGAAATTAAAGCATGTTCTCTTCCTCATGAGATTATGTTGGTAGCTGATAGTTTGACGGGGCAAGATGCCGTTCATCTTGCTCGTTCTTTTGATGAGCGTGTAGGGATTACAGGGATTATTTTAACACGGATGGATAGTGATGGGCGTGGTGGTGCTGCTCTTTCTATGCGTGCTGTTACAGGTAAACCAATTAAAGCAATTGGAACTGGTGAAAAAATAGATGCTTTAGAAGAATTTCATCCCAGTCGTATTGCTGATCGTATTCTCGGAATGGGGGATATTGTTTCTTTGGTTGAAAAAGCTGCTGAAACAATGGATCATGAGAAAGCTGCTGCTTTTGCAAAAAAAATGCAAGCCGGAAAATTTGATCTGAATGATCTTGCAGAACAGTTGCAGAAAATGAAAAAACTGGGTGGAATGGGCGGTATTATGGGCATGTTGCCAGGAATGGGGAAGGTCAAAGAGCAGATTGCGGCTGCGGGGTTTGATGATCGTTTGTTTGATCGTCAATTGGCCATTATTTCATCTATGACACCGAAAGAGCGGGCGAATCCAGAGCTTTTAAAACATAGCCGCAAACAGAGAATTGCTAAGGGATCTGGTACAACGGCAGCTGATATTAATAAACTTTTGAAGATGTATCGCCAAATGGCTGATATGATGAAAGCCATGGGTGGTAAAGGAAAAAGTGGTTTGATGGGAAAAATGTTGGGAGGACTTGGTTCCAAAATGGGTTTTGGTGGTATGGGAAACTTGGGAGGGGATTCTCCAGCTATGCCGGATTTGTCGGGATTGGATCCCAAGCAATTCTCAACGCTTCAAAAGCAAATTGAAAATGGTAATGGAGGGAAGCTCTTGCCCGGACTTCCCAAGCGTGGACCTACGTTTCCTGGTCTTTCTAATGGCATTGCCGATGGGGGAAAATTTCCTCAGCATCCTAAGAAAAGATAAGATGTAAAGATGTAAAGAGGGAAAGGAATATAATGCAGGAAACAGTATTAAACGAATTGGCACATTTACGAGCATCTATTGATAATTTTGATGCAACCTTGATTCATATCTTAGCAGAGCGTTTTCGTTGTACGAAAGCTGTTGGGCGTTTAAAAGCGCGTTATGATTTGCCTAAAGTAGATCCTCTGCGTGAGCAATATCAGGTAGCGCGTTTGCGGCAATTGGCTATAGATAGTGATCTTGATCCTGACTTTGCTGAAAGATTTTTAAAATTTATTATTAAAGAAGTTGTGAGTCATCATGAAGTTATTTCTGAAGAGCAAAAAACAAAAAAAGTCAATTTAAACGAAAGCCAGAGCTGACAATAGGAGATAAAATATGGCATTGAAAATTCGTTTGTCCCGTGGAGGTTCAAAAAAACGTCCTTACTATCATATCGTCGTTGCAGATGTTCGTAGTCCGCGCGATGGGCGGTTTCTTGAACGTGTTGGTGCATGGGATCCAATGTTGCCTAAAGATGGACCGAGGGTGAAACTTAATGAAGAACGTATTCAATATTGGCTTGGGCAAGGGGCTCAACCAACAGATCGCGTTTTACGGTTTTTAGATGCAGCTGGCTTGAAAAAGCGTCCAACTCGTAATAATCCACATAAAGGTGAACCGGGTAAAAAGGCACAAGAACGTATAGCAGCAGCAAAGCAAGCGGAAGAAGAAGCAGCAGCAGCGGTTGAAGCAGAATCTGCTTCAGCATAAGAAGCATGATTGTTTAATCAACGTGTTTTTAAAAGCTTTAGAAAAATAAATATTATCCGTTTTTGTCTATCAAAAACGGATTTTCTTTAAAAAGCTGCTTGTTTAAACAGCGTTGGTTTTTTAAAAATCAATGGTTTTAAAAGTCAATAGCGCGGCCTTTAATTTCCCAGTCTCCATAGCGGGAAGGGTCTTTGCCGCCACGTCCGCCGTTTTCTAAAGGTTGTTCTTTTTTTGCTGCGCTTTTTCGCCGTTCTTCAGCTTCTTTAAGGGCGCGTTGTGCTGCGGGAGAAAGAGATTGCTGTTTAACGACAGTTGCATTTTTTTTGCTTGTTTTTCCATCTTTTTTATTCATTTTACACCTATTCCATTGAAGAAGCAGAAAGAAAACACCATCATATAATATTGATTGACTTTTATCATGGAGTTTTTTGAGTAATGAATATAATGCGTACAGCCATGCTTTTGGCTTTTTTAACTGCTCTCTTTATGGGAGTTGGTTATCTTGTTGGAGGGGGCGGTGGCATGGTCATTGCTCTTTTGATGGCAAGTGGTTTAAACTTTTTTTCTTATTGGAATTCGGATAAAATTGTTTTACGCATGTACGGGGCGCGTGAAGTTGATCAGCATTCAGCACCAGTTTATTATAAGATTGTAAGCGATTTAGCGCAAAGGGCTTCTCTTCCTCAACCAAAGGTTTATGTTATTGAGAATGCGCAGCCAAATGCTTTTGCGACGGGACGTAATCCGCAAAATGCTGCTGTTGCTGCAAGTACTGGGTTGTTAGAGCGGTTAAGCGCTGAGGAAATTGCCGGCGTTATGGCGCATGAGCTCGCACATATTGAGCATCGTGATACCTTAACAATGACTTTAACCGCAACGATTGCAGGGGCAATTTCAATGCTTGGTAATTTTGCTTTCTTTATGGGAGGGCAGCGCAACTCTTCAGAAGATTCTCATGGCGCTGGGGCAATTGGAGGATTTATTGCATTGCTCGTGGCACCTTTTGCAGCGATGTTGGTGCAAATGGCGATTAGTCGTACGCGTGAATATGCTGCGGATCGGAGAGGGGCTGAAATATGTGGCAATCCTTTATGGTTGGCTTCGGCATTGCGTAAGATTGCTGATGGGGGACGTGGGGTATATAATGAAGAAGCAGAGCATAATCCAGCAACTGCGCATCTGTTTATTATTAATCCTTTGAGCGGTGAGGGAGCGGATAGTCTTTTTTCTACACATCCAGCAACTGCAAATCGTATTGCTGCTCTTTATCAGCAAGCAGAAGAGATGAAAGGGGCTCTTGCCAAAAGTGTGGGATGGAATAAAGAAGACACTATGCATGAAAAAAGCAGCGGGATGAACTATGGAGATTTTCATAGTGGTCAGGCTCATGCATTAGGTGAGCAAGAAAACAATTCTTTTCAGCGTGTTACAAAACGTCCTTCTTGGCTTCGTTATGAAAATTCAAAAAGATCTCGTTGATAGAGTTATTGAGGGGGTTTTAAAGGAAACAGTGATATAAAGGTGGTGTTTTGAAACACAAAAAAGCGGGGCATGTGTCTGAAAAAAATGTTCCAGGATTAGCTGTTCGACAGGTGTGTGTGCGTCTTTTGGGGGCGGTAGTTGATAAGTACACGCCTCTGTCTGGTTTGACGGATAATGAACACGGACATCCACAATATTTAAAGCTTTCACAACGAGATCGTTTGTTATGTCGGGCTATTTTAACAGCTTCATTGCGTCATCGAGGGCAGATTACGGCAGCTCTCTCACGCCTTTTGGCGCGTCCTTTGCCTTCACAAGCACTTTCACTCCAGCATCTTTTGCATATCAGTGTTGCACAAATTCTTTATCTTGATATTCCCGATCATGCGGCTATTGATTTAGCTGTGCGTGTGGCGAAACTTGACCCTCGAATGCACCGTTTTTCAGGGGTGGTGAATGCTCTTTTACGCAATATTGCACGTGAGGTGATGCCCTTACGCCAACAAGTTCCTACCATTGAAGGGGCGCCAGCGTGGTTTGGACAGCTTTTAATATCAGCTTATGGAACAGAAAAGGCGCATCAGATTATAGCAATTCAAAGTGTGGAACCCCCTTTCGATTTGACAGTGAAATCTGACAGTGTTGGATGGGCTAAAAGGCTTGGCGGTGTGGTGTTGCCCAATGGTTCTGTTCGATTAAATCGTCTAGAGTGTTCTGTTTCTGATTTACCAGGCTATAGTGAAGGAACTTGGTGGGTTCAAGATTTCGCTGCAGCGTTGCCTGCTTGTTTACTAGGAACACTTCGGGGTAAACGCGTTGCTGATCTTTGTGCGAGCCCTGGGGGGAAAACAGCGCAATTGGCTTTGCAAGGGGCAGAGGTGACAGCAATTGAGCTTTCTGCTAACCGCGTAAAGCGTTTAAAAGAAAATATGGAACGGCTTCATTTTTCAGTTAACATTTGGCAGGGCGATGTGAGAAATTTCCGTCCCCCACAGCTTTTTGATGCGGTTCTTCTTGACGCTCCTTGTTCTTCTACTGGAACGATCCGTCGACATCCAGATATTTTATGGACGAAATCGAGAGATGATATCGTCAAGTTAGCGGCGTTTCAACATGATTTGCTTGTCGGGGCAATTTCTTTGGTGAAGGTGGGGGGACGGATTGTTTTTTCCAATTGTTCATTGGCAAGAGAAGAAGGTGAAGATCTTATTGAGAAAATTTTATCTACACGCAATGACATCGTTTTAGAACCTATTTATCCAGAGGAAATGGGAGCTCTGGCACATTTGCTTTGTGGGGGGATGTTACGTACAACGCCTGCGGATTTTTGTCATAAAAATTTTGATGCTGAGAACACCGCATTTTTAGGAATGGATGGTTTTTTCGCTGCGCGCTTACGAAAAATTGCTTAATTAACGCTTCATTTACGAAAATGGTCGAAATTGTATTTGATTCAGCATAAATGGAGATGAAATTTTGGCGGTTGCGGTAAAAGCTCCTCAGGTAAAAGTGGCGGCCTGTATCGATACGATACAGAATGTTATGCGGCGTTTATGGGTTGGACCATTGTTTCGTTGGCGATTTTCAGGGTTTCGTCCTCATAAAATTTTAGCGCATCCCATGGATTTGCATGTAGCAGACCCTATGATGGCGCATGAATTTTATCATGGTCGTTTTGCTTTTGCTGGTCACATTGTTCATTCTGGTGCTGTTTCGCCGTTTGCATTGGTTCCACCAACGCTAGAATGGGAAGCGGCTCTACATGATTTTCATTGGTTGCGCCATATGGAGGCAGCAGGAAGTGATTTAGCTTCTGCACATGCACGCTCTCTTTTAGAAGATTGGTTTGACCATGCTGGCAAGAAGGTAAAAGGGCTTGCTTGGAGTGGTCCTGTTGTGGCGCGGCGCTTGATTTCATGGATTTGTCATTCGAAAATGTTGTTAGAAGGGGCAAGTGAGCGGTTTGAAAAACGCTTTTTACGTGCACTTGGTTTGCAATTTCGTTATTTGCGCGTAACAATTTGTAGTATGGAGCACAATGATCAACGTTTACAAGCAGCAGTGGCTTTGACATTCGCATCTCTTGCTTTGCCTGTTTCTGTGGCAATGAAAAAAAAGGTACAAACCACACTTATAGAAGAGCTTTCCCGTCAAATCCTAGTTGATGGTGGGCATATTTCTCGTAGTCCTGTTATTTTGCTGAATTTGTTATCGGATTTATTGTCGTTACGGCATCTTTTTATGCGTAGCAATGAAACAGCACCCCGTATTTTGATTGATTCTGTTGAGCGTATGTTGCCAGCTTTACGATTCTTTATCCATGAGGATCAAACGTTGGCCCATTTTAATGGGGTTGGTCCCCTTGTGTCGGAACGGTTATCGTCCCTTTTGGAGCTTGATGAAACAGGAGGGCATCCTTTTAGTTATGCCCGTTATTCAGGATTTCAGCGCTTAAAAGCTAATCAAACAACAGTGCTTGCAGATACAGGAAAGTTTCCACCCCGCTTTGTAGCACAGCAGGCTTGTTCGGGGTGTTTGTCTTTTGAAATGTCTTCACAAGGGCACCGTTTTATTATAAATACCGGTGTTAATCCTGATGGGCGGGAAGATTATCGACATTTAGGACGTGTTACTGCAGCACATTCAACAGCTACGCTTAATGATTGTTCAGTGGGTGCTTTTTATCAGAAAAAGAAAAATGGCGCGCCATTTTTGTTTGATGGACCCAGGGAAGTTCAAGTGCGCCGTATAGAGGATTCAGAGAAGACGGGTTTTATTGCGAGTCATAATGGTTATGTGCGACCCTTTAATCTCATTCATGAGCGTGGTCTTATTTTGGCGACAAATGGAGATATGATCGAGGGTTTTGATCGCTTTTTTATGCCAAATAAAGGGGGAAAGAGACACAAGAGTGTGCAAAATGAACAGAATAATGTTGCTGTTCGGTTTCATCTTCATCCACAAGTTGAAGTTAATTATGATGGCGAACGTGTGTGTTTAGCCGTAAAGAACGAGAACATGAAGAGCGAACAAGTATGGTATTTTATATCGCCTGACGCAGATATTTGTCTTGAAGATTCTATTGATTTTGCAGAATCAACAGGTCCACAACGGACACAACAGATTGTTTTATATTTTCGCCCTGCATTTCAGGAAAAAGTTCGTTGGCGTTTTATCCGTGAAGCGTTTGATAAAAAATTAGAACATTGTTCTAACCCATAGTATATTGCGTTTTATCTTACGTGTCGCAAAACATCATCGTTTATTGTGGTAATATTCTTAAAATTTGAAGATCATATAAATTTTATACATGAAACATTTTGTTAGAGTATAGGTTGGATGTTTTTAGGCAAGTTTTTCTCATAGAATCTTATGAGGTGATGCTAAGAGGGATTGGCTCCAGAAAAAAGGTTTTTTGATAGGCCATTGTTGACAGATGCGTACTGGTTAAGGATCTTCATTCTTTAAAGATATGGAGAGAAAATAGAGCTGTTGCTTATCTTCGATAAGTTCTTAAGTATGCTATTGGGATCAATATTTATCTCTGAGAGAGTTGCATTAATATGGTCATGCTCCTCACAAAAAACAGAGCGCTATTGTATTGCATATTCACGGACTTATTTTAAAGAAAAACCCCTTTACGTTTATGAAGGAGCAATTCTGGCACCATCACCTATAGTGTCCAATCTAACAGCTCTTAGCACTAGAGATGGTTCATAAGAGGCATTTTTAGCCTTTTCTTAATAGTTTTTATCCACACAGGATTCCCCGCTTGTAACGTACAAGCGAATGTTTTGGTTGATTCAACATACATAGATTTGAAATGAGAGAATCTTACGGTACTCAGGGTTCTAATTCAATATGAATAACGCTAAATTGTCATTATAAATCAAATAATAAATCAAATGTTGTATATCACAGAAGCACTGAGAATTTGAAAAACAACACGCAGCAACGGCTGAGAGAAAAAACACTTCTGCTCTTCGTTATTATACTAAAAATGAAGGCGTAACAATAAACCACAAAATGCACGTTTTCTCATAGCAAAGCATTCTCTCGAATATCCCAAACACCTTTCATAAAGATTTACGCGAATAACGTCGTGCAATTGAATCAATATCACCTCGACAAATTCCAAGATCGCTGAGTTCGTATGTTGAAAGACGACTTAACGCATTAACGGTTCGACGATAACGGCGCCAATTACTATAAAAACGTAGAATATTCATATCCTCTACTCAAACTTTTCATTACACTCTTTAGTTTAAGAATAGAGCATATTACTAAAAAGAGTTGTGTTATAATATCATAACAGGTATGCATCTACATACAAGATAACATCCCTTTAACATTTTCCTCATGTGAAAGGGCAACCATTAAAAATATCAACAAAAACAATATTCTCTCCTTAAACAATGGCTAAATTATGTGCATTTTCTTCGGTGATAAACTTCTTCACGTGTAGATTCTTTGGATTGAATAACTGCTTTCATTTCAACAGTTATCAATAGTCATACGATGATTATGAAAAATTCCTTGAAATATTTGTCTCATATGAAGAGGGAATCAGCAAAACTATTAATGTCGGAAGTGTCGTGTTCCTGTAAAAACCATTGCTAAACCCTGCGCATCAGCAGCAGTGATAACTTCTTCATCACGCATGGAGCCTCCTGGTTGAATAACTGCTGTTGCCCCTGCTTCAGCTGCTGCTAATAAACCATCTGCAAAAGGAAAAAATGCATCTGATGCAACAACTGATCCTTTTGTGAGGGGTTCTGTTAAGCCGGCTCTTTGAGCACTTTCTGCTGCTTTACTTGCAGCAATTTTTGCTGAATCGATGCGGCTCATTTGTCCGGCTCCAATTCCAACTGTTGCGCTATTTTTTGCGTACACAATAGCATTTGATTTAACGTGTTTTGCTACACGAAAAGCAAATTGAAGATCACGCATTTCATCTTGAGTTGGTGCCCGCTTTGTCACTACTTGCAATTTAAGATCATCAACCACCACGTTATCACGTGATTGCACTAAAATTCCTCCTGCAAGTGTTTTCGCAAGAAGTCCTCCACAGCGTGGATCAGGAACTCCACCTGTAATGAGCAAACGAAGATTTTTTTTCTTGGCGATAATTTCACGTGCCGCCATTGTGGCATCAGGAGCAATAATCACTTCTGTGAAAATTTTAACAATCTCTTCAGCACATTCTTCATCAAGGGTTTGATTTAAAGCAACAATTCCACCAAATGCCGATACATTATCACACATAAGAGCTTTCAAATAAGCTTCTTTCAAATTTTCTCCTTCCGCAACACCACAAGGATTGGCATGTTTAATAAGAGCGACAGCAGCGGTTTTTTGCGGATCAAATTCTGCCACAAGCTCAAAGGCTGCATCTGTGTCATTCAGATTGTTATAAGAAAGTGCTTTGCCTTGTAAAAGTTTTGCTGTTGCAATACCAAAACGTTTTTCATTATTGCGATAAAATGCTGCCTGTTGATGTGGATTTTCTCCATAGCGCATAACACTTTCAAGATGACCAGAAAAACTCTGCCACGATGGAATTTCAATTTTTAAATCCTGTGCAAACCACGATGCTATTGCCGTATCATAGGCAGCGGTGTGTGCATAAGCGCGCATTGCTAGCTGATGACGCATAGATAAGCTTAAACATCCATTATGCTGCTTTAATTCAGCTAGAATCGAATCATAATCTTTTATCGCTGTTACAACACCAGTATAAGCATAATTTTTTGCCGCGGCGCGAATCATCGCCGGTCCACCGATATCAATATTTTCAAGAATTGTTTGCCCGTCGGCTCCCGATAGGATCGTCTCTTCAAACGGATAAAGATTCACCACCAAAAGATCAATTCCATGAATGTTGTTCTTTTCCATAGCTTCTCTATGGCTAGGATCTTCTCTTACCCCTAATAAAGCACCATGAATCAAAGGATGGAGTGTTTTCACACGCCCATCCATTATTTCAGGAAATCCGGTAACTTCAGCAACATCTTTTACGGGTAAACCAGCAGCTATGAGGGTTTTGGCTGTTCCTCCTGTTGAAATCAATTCAACATTGTAAGCAGCATGAAGGGCTTGTGCAAAAGCAACCACACCCGTTTTATCAGACACAGAAAAGAGAACACGACGAACCCGATGAAGATCAGGTATGGGAAAATTTTTGGCAACAACACCCATAACAGAAGCCTTAAAAATGAAAGAGTTAAAATTCTAGTAAAACAAGCTTATAGATTTATAGCATAAGCCTTTAGCAAAATACACTGAAAGGATAAACTGTCTTTTTAGAATATAGGATGACTCACCTTTTTCTACTATCCTGTAAAAACCTCTTATTTAAGGTGTGGTGATAGGTATAAAAGTCTCATTGAGACATTAAATGTTTTTTGTTGCTTATAACTCAACATCTCATCTTCATAGCAGTTTTGAAACAAAAAATGCATCCGGATATTCTCTGCTATATTAGCTTTATACTAGATGAAGGCGAAAGTATTGCGTATATCAGTTGGAGTAATCTCTGAAATGGGAAACAATCTAATGAGGCAGGAATATCAAATTATAAAGGCAAAAATGAGTGCCTATCCTTCCTATCATTTTTAAATTTGGCTTTATGTTTTTCAAAAGCTTTTATGACAATGTTTTTAAGAGTGAATTTTTTATAGAGTGGAGATAATGTATTGCTTCACATTTTTGTGTACATTTTTAATGAATTAATCCTCGTTTTATGATGATTTTTTTGAAGAGTATCGCGTAAATTTTTTGTGTGGACGGTATAAAGATCCATTGTTCGCCTATGATCTTTATTTAACAAAGGCGCAAGTTAGTAGATTCTGTTCTCTTTATCACTTGAGATGGAAGAGGTCTTTTTTAGTTTTTTTGCCGTAGCAGAAAAAGAAAAGCTCCTAATACACCAGCCGCTAAAATAAACCACGTGATTGCATAAACGAGATGATTATTTCGAAAATGGATAATCGTAAGACCAGTGACGGGAAGGTTTGCTTGTGGAGATGTTTTTCTGGCATCAATGAAATAAGGGGCAACAGTGGACAAACCAAGTTTTTGTGCCATAGCGGAGAGATCGCGCGTATACCATAAATTTTTGTCAGGATTATTTTTACGCGGGAAAAATCCATTTTTTTCACTCATGCGTAATAAACCTATAATCGTTGTTTGTTCTGTGTCCGTGGTCGAATTTCGCTGAGATGAGGCATTTGTATACGATTGCTCTGAGTTTTGAAAATTGTTACGTTCATCCATGGGGATAAAGCCACGGTTGATAAAAATCAGTGTATTATCAGCAGTTTGTAAAGGAGTCAAAACCCAATAGCCTGTAGTATTTTGAGCGGCTGCAGTGACTAAAATATTTTTGTCTGTTAAAAATTTTCCTGTGATAACAACAGGTTGATATTCATTTTTTTCAAAAGTAATATCTGACCATTGATTTTTTAGGGGGGCTTTTATGGGGGGCAAATGAATGCGCTGATTGGCACTGGTGATAAGATTTGTTTTCCAGTTTAACCGTTGTACTTGCCATATACCTAATGCGCTGAAGAGAAGAAAAAAACAAATACATAAAGTTCCAAACAAAAAAGAAGAAAAACAGCAAGATTTTCCCTGAAGCTTTGTCATGGGAGGCTCTTTTTTGCTCATGATTTATGCTTCCTTTCGGGACAATAGGTTTTTATTCTAACATAGTATGTATTTAAAAAAAACGTTTTGTACGCTTTTTGGCAGAATTTGCACGCCTTAATTGAGAAAAAAGATGAAGAATAAGCCCGTAAGAGATGAAAAAGGTTTTATAAAAGACTTGACCTTTTGTTGTCGACCCCCTATTAGAAAGAGACTTCCCAATGATGCCCGTTCAAGGTTGCATTGTGCGTTTTTTGCGTTCATTGTGTCTTTTGGGTATGGGGATTTGAAAGTTTCTTAGAGTTTAAGGGTGAAGTTTATGTCTCGTGCATGTGAATTGACAGGGAAGACGGTTCTGTATGGTAATAATGTTAGCCATGCAAATAATAAGACTCGGCGTCGTTTTT
Source organism: Bartonella sp. CM120XJJH (assembly GCF_042194715.1). Taxonomy (NCBI): domain Bacteria; kingdom Pseudomonadati; phylum Pseudomonadota; class Alphaproteobacteria; order Hyphomicrobiales; family Bartonellaceae; genus Bartonella; species Bartonella sp. CM120XJJH. Next base: position 45,526 of record NZ_JBHINE010000010.1, read on the forward strand.
TACCAAATCTTTGCAATGTGACATTGATTTCAGAAGTGTTACAGCAAAGTTACCGCTTGCGCATTTCAGCAAATGCGTTGCGTTCTGTTGAGCATCGTGGTGGCCTTGATGCTTTTTTGGTCAAAGCAGACGATAAAGAGTTGTCGCAACGTGCGCGTTTGCTAAAACGACAAATCATTAAGAAAAAAGCTGAGCAAGAAGATGGGCAAAAGGCTGAACAAGCAGCGTAATTGTTAGCGCCATTCTTTTTGGTTTATTGACGCTTTCATTCCGGTTTTCTGTTCTGGAAGTTAAGTTTTTTCAGGTTGATTGTTTTATTTTATTGGTTCCGTATTCTAGGTTGAAAAAATGCCCCCAAGCAGTCTTTTACGAGAACAGCAAAAGAAGAGGTATATTGTTTTTTCTATTTTAGCAATGTGCCTTGCTGTCACTGCTTCTAATATTTTTGTTCAATATCCTGTCTATTGGTTTGATTTAAATGAGCTGTTGACTTATGGGGCTTTTACCTATCCATTTGCTTTTCTGATCAATGATTTGACCAATCGTTTTTATGGTCCATCTGCTGCGCGGCGTGTGGTTTATGCTGGTTTTTTTGCGGGCGTCTTTGTTTCTTGGATATTGGCAACACCACGGCTTGCACTTGCTTCTAGTTTTGCATTTTTATTTGGGCAACTCCTTGATATTGTTGTTTTTACTCCTTTGCGACGTAAAACATGGTGGAAAGCACCTTTAGCAGCAGCGTTGGTTGGTTCGGCTTTGGATACAGTGCTGTTTTTTGCTCTTGCTTTTTCTAGCTCTTTTGCTGTTCTTGATAAGATAACAGGCTATGCTGATAGTTCACTGGTGGAGAGTACTGTTTTGGGAGGGGTAGGCATGCCAGTTTGGCTCTCGCTTGCTTTTGGTGATTTTTCGGTAAAAATTATTATGAGCCTGTTTATGTTGATTCCTTATGGAACAATTCTTAATATTGTAAAGCTTCCTCTTTATCAAAGTCATTCAAAGGATGATTCTTCTTTTGTTTGTAACAAATAATGATCTTTGTTCTTTTGTTTTGCTAAAGAAGAGGGGGGCGTTATGTCCTCTAAGGGCAGAATTTGAGCGGATTTATAAGAAGTATTTTGATTCTTTTCTCAAGTGGTGTTTATCCATACATCATCTATACTTATAATGTGTAGGGAAGCGGTTTTGACTGATTCAGTATGAGATAAAGGCATCTTATCAGTATTAAAAACAGATAATAAAGCTCTTATAAAGGACCCAAAATGTCTTGTTAAGAATTGTGATTTCTTCCTTATGATTATTTGAGTTATAAGAAACTTGGTTCTTATAAAGGAAAAAACATTTCGATATACATTTGGGTAGTATATAAATAGAAAAATAAATACCAATGGTATCAAGTCCTTTTTGACGGTTTTAATACTGGTATTTATCATTATTTTAGGAACAAACGTTTGTGCAGATATGTTAATGAATTTATCATTTGTTATAATGCGATCTCTGTAGAATTTGGCAAACGCTTCGAGTATTTATTTTAGATAATTGTAGGTTAGAAAATGCGATACTTGGAGCTGATAGTATGAACAAAATGATAAATCAAAGAGATCATACAGAGGCTTTATTTGATAATTTGGTATTAACTTCCTTGAAAAAACAGAGAGAGACTAGGGAGTTACCCATTGTCAAATCACCTCTTCGTTATCCGAGGGAAAAGTCGTGCTGTTCCTATGATTATTAATAACTATATAAGGAAACGGAAAACTTTATGTTCTCCTTTTGTAGGAGGTGGTTCAATTGAATTAACCTTAGCAAAAAGAGGAACAAGGGTTTATGCTTATGATGCTTTTAAGCTGCATGCTATTTTGGGGCAGATACTTTAGAGAGATGCTTCAGCTCTTGCATAAAAAGTGAGAGAATATGAAGATATGACTCCCGCAATGTTTTATAATCTCCAAAAAACTTTTGGGAATATTAAAAATCAATTAGAGATTGCTGCCGTTTTTTCTTACTCTTAATCGCTCTTCTTTTTCCGGAACAACACTTTCTGGCGGTATGTCTCCAGGACACTCCCGATTCAATTATCGTTCTATTGAACGGCTTAAAGATTTTAAGATTGAAAATTTTACAGTGGAACACAGAGATTTTACAGAAAGTATTCCTAAACACTTTAACGATTTTCTTTATTGTGATCCTCCATATCTTATTAATCAAAAACTTTACGGTCAAAAAGGCGATAAACATCATTCTTTTGATCATCAAGCTCTTGCTGAACTTTTGAGAAAGCATCACAGATGGGTTTTATCTTATAATGATTGTGTGGAAGTTGGAGAACTTTATAAAGGACATACAATACTTAAATCCTGAATGGACTTACGGTATGGGAAACAATAAAAAATCAAATGAACTCGTAATTTTGAGTAAGGATTTTTAGGAAATTGCATGAATCAGATAGAAAATGGAAAAGCCTTTGAATTGCTTTGTCATGGGTTTTAAAAAAGCGACAAAGGCTTCTATAGAATTTAACTCGTCCTTTCAAATAGCGGAGTCTTTTTATAATTTATTTAATGATACTGAAAAAAGGCTTTTAAATCTTGCTTCTATTGAAGCAGCTGTTTTCTTACAGTTACATGATAAAAATATTAGAAACACGAAAACTATTGTTCTTCAGGAAGATTTTGCGGGGATCAAAGGAGATGTCCGTGATATTATTTTAAAAGTTCCTGAAAATCACATTGGTATTTCTGCAAAACATAATCATAGCGCTATCAAACATCCTCGCCTTTCCAGTAAAATAGATTTTGGTAAAGAATGGACAGGTTATTCTTGTAGCAGCGTTTATTTTAATGAAATTAAACCTATTTTTGATTATTTAGCAGAGCTCAGAGATAAGAAGATGTTCTTTAGAGATATAGAGAATAAAGACAGCAGAGTTTATCTTCCAATCCTAGAAGCTTTTTCTAAAGAACTTCAAAGGCTTTGTTTAGATTATCAAGATAAATTTGTGAAGTTATTGTTTCAGTATGTTATAGGTTCTTATGATTTTATAAGATTATGATAGATACAAGATCTAAACAAAAACGGGTTATTATTCAGTCTTTTAATTTGAATGGCACTCTGGGATATGGTCGTAAATGGAAAATTCCAAGCAAAATTTTATCAGTTGCACTAAAACCAGAAAGTAAAAACAAACTCATTATAATTTTTGAAGATGGTTGGAGCATTTCTTTTAGAATTCATAATGCATCCAGTAAAGTAGAAGCTTCTTTAAAGTTCGATATTCAATTTGTGGGATTATCTTCTCAGGTTGTTAGTCATCAAATTCTGATGGTTTAATGCCGATGGTTTAATGATAGAGATAATTTTTTAAAATGTAGCTGTTGGCTGTTTCAAGGCAGATTTATTTCTTATGAATATGAGGCTTTTTATCACTAAAAAGTATTTCTAATTGTTTTGTTATGGCGTCGGCAAGTTCTTCAGCATTCATAATTGTTACAGCACGTTGATAATAACGTGTGACGTCATGACCAATTCCAATGGCAATGAGTTCGATGGGGGAGTGTGTTTGGATTTCTTGAATCACTGCGCGTAAGTGTTTTTCTAGATAATTGCTGGAGTTGACCGATAGTGTCGAATCATCAACAGGAGCACCATCAGAAATGACCATGAGGATGCGACGTTGTTCACGCCGCGATAAAAGACGTTGATGAGCCCAAATTAAAGCTTCTCCGTCGATATTTTCTTTTAATAATCCTTCTTGCATCATCAAACCTAAATTGCGTCGTGCGCGACGCCATGGGGTATCAGCACTTTTATAGATGATATGGCATAAATCATTGAGGCGTCCAGGATTGTGGGATTTGTTTTGGGTAAGCCATTGTTCTCGCGATTTTCCTCCTTTCCAAGTTTTAGTGGTAAAACCTAAAATTTCAACTTTGACACTACAACGTTCAAGAGTTTGTGCCAAAATATCAGCACAGCTTGCGGCAACGCTAATGGGGCGTCCGCGCATTGAGCCAGAATTATCAATGAGAAGTGAAACAACCGTGTCCCGAAATTTGGTGTTGCTTTCCATTTTAAAAGAAAGGGGTTGCATGGGATCAATAATTAGACGTGGAAGCCGTGCTGGATCAAGATATCCTTCTTCAAGGTCAAAGCTCCAGTTGCGATTTTGTTGCGCCATCAAGCGGCGCTGGAGACGGTTTGCTAAACGTCCAACGATGTTTTGAAGATGATTGATTTGCTTATCAAGATAACGGCGTAAGTGATCTAACTCGTTTTCAGAACAAAAATCTGTTGCTTCCAAAATTTCATCAAATTGACGGGTGAAGATTTTATAATTGCCAAGTCTTTCCATTTGTTCCGAATCGGAAAAAAGGCGTTTGGGTCTGCTCGGCTTTTCTTGCCAAGGTCCATTTTTTTGCTCGCCGTCAGCTTGATCATTGTTGTTTGATTGTGTCGCTTGTGTTTTTCCGTCGTCTTGCACATCACTTTCTTGTTCAGTGCTGGTTTGTTTTTCACTTTGAGCGTGTTTTTTGTTTTTACTCTCTTCTTCTTCTTGGTCTTGAGGTTCACATTCGTTTTTTAATTTTTTATTGTTTTCACTGTTAGAAGCTTCAGCTTGTTGCACTGTCATTTTGAGTGTAGCAAGCATCTGGCGAACAATCTGTGCAAAAGCTTGTTGGTTGTAAATATGATGAGTGAGTTCATCGAGTTCTGCTGCTGCTTTTTGTTCGAGTTCTTGACGCCACAATTCTAAGACAGGACCTGCTTCTCTTGGAGCTGTGCGCTTTGTTATTTTTTCACGCAATAAAAGTGCAATCGCTTCTTGGATGGGGGCTTCACTTTGGTTGCTAATTTTATGATAATGGGCTCTTTTGTATTTATCGGCGAGCATGACATCAAGATTTTTTGCAAGCCCCTCCATGGCTAAAGTGCCAATTGCTTCGACACGTGTTTGTTCGAGGGCATCAAAGACAGCACGTGCTTCTGATTCTAGTGGAGCAAATTGCATGTGAATGCGGTTATCATGCCATGCTTTGCGTAGAGCCATGGAATCACCTAATCCGCGGGTAATGGTGATGTCTTTATTCGTTGCGTATTGAGGTAATTCTGGTAAACGCGCACAACTTTCGCTTAAAGATGGTCGGTTATGACTAAAGGAAACTTCAAGGTTTTTTGTGCCTGCAATTGCACGCATACAGGTGGAAAGTGCTTTTTTTAAAGCTTCAGCATTAAGAGTGTTTTTGGAAGAGTCCTTTGCCAGATTTTTGTTGTCGCCAATATCGGTAGCCATGAGTGACAGATTCCTTAAGGCGAAACACCATGAATGAGTGATTCGGGAAGCTCTTGTCCAAAGGCGCGTTGATAAAATTCTGCAACAGTGGCACGTTCGAGTTCATCACATTTATTGAGAAAGGTTAATCGGAAGGCAAAGCCGACATCTTGAAAAATTGTTGTATTTTCTGCCCAAGTAATGACGGTACGTGGACTCATGACAGTTGAAAGATCTCCATTGATAAAAGATTGGCGTACCATATCAGCAACATGAACCATTTGTGAAATTGTCTTTTTCCCCTCAGCCGTTTGAAAAGATTTGACCTTTGAACAAATGATATTAACCTCTTTATCATGGGGTAAATAATTGAGTATTGTAACAATAGACCAACGGTCCATTTGAGCTTGATTGATCTGTTGGGTACCATGATAGAGACCGGTTGTATCACCAAGACCAATGGTGTTTGCTGTTGCAAAAAGACGAAAGGCTGGATGTGGAGAGATGACACGGCTTTGATCAAGTAAGCTTAGTTTTCCAGAGGTTTCAAGAACGCGCTGGATGACAAACATAACATCGGGACGCCCCGCGTCATATTCGTCGAAAACAAGAGCAATATTATTTTGATAAGCCCATGGCAAAATGCCTTCTTTAAATTCAGTGATTTGTAAGCCATCTTTTAAAACGATAGCGTCTTTTCCTACAAGATCGATACGACTTACATGACTATCGAGATTAATGCGGACACAAGGCCAGTTGAGGCGTGCAGCAACTTGTTCAATATGTGTTGATTTCCCTGTACCGTGATAGCCAGAAACCATTACACGACGGTTAAAGGTAAAACCTGCGAGAATCGCTAAAGTTGTTTGCTGATCAAAAAGATAATCGGGATCGATATCAGGGACATGGGGGGTTTTTGTGCTAAAAGCAGGGACTTTCAGATCTGTTTCAATATGAAATAGATCGCGAGCACAAAGTGTAATATCGGGCAAATTTTCAAGGTTAAGATTTGTCATTGTGTTTCTGGAAGGGAGAGGACGCTATTTATTCATTAGAAACGATACAAGAGTTAGAGTATTTATGCAATGCTCTATAATGAAAGCCTTAGATATTGAAGGAAGATTTTTACGTATTCTATAATGTTTTGCAAAAAATAATATCTTGCGCAAATAATGGTGGTCTAAATGAAAATAGGCTCATACAAGCGCGTATTTTTAGCACAAACCAGACTTTTTTAGCAAATTATAAGCATGTAAAACATCACGAAAGCGCTCTTCTGAAGCACGATTACCACCATTGGAATCGGGATGGTGCTTTTTTACCAACTCTTTATATTTCATTTTGATGTCTTCTGCTGAAGCGTTTGCCTGTAGACCCAGTGTATCAAAAGCTTTTGCTTCTAAGGGCTTTAATTTTCGTGAGAAATTATTGCTTGAATGCCGCTCAGTGAGAAGCGTGAAGGGATCGCGCATGCGATTTTGATAGGCAGCTGTTCCAGAGCGAATCTTTGCATAATTAGCGGCTGTTTTTCTCGATGTACCATTGCTCAGATCTGTAGGCCATGTCGGACGATGTCCTGTGAGAGCATCCTTTTGAAATTTTGCGATATCTTTATTGCTAAGACCAGAGAAGTAATTAAAATTTTTATTATAGGCGCGTACGTGTTCAATACAGAAATATAAATATTGTCCTTCGTGATTTCGACCTGCGGGTGCTTTATGGGACCCTGTTTTTTCACAACCTTCCCACTGGCACTGTTGCGCTTCTGGCTCAGCTTTTTGTTTTTTATTTGAGCTTATGCGAATTGAATCGAATAATTTAGATGTTATTGTCATATCCTTGGTTTATGCAAAATTGATTAATTTTACAAGAATTGACTTTTAAAAAATTTGTTTTCACACTTAATTTTATTATGAAAAAGGGGTACTTTTGCACGTTCATTTTGTTTGAGGAATGAAAAATGTTTATAGAAACAATAATAAAGAGAAAGCTTCAGGATGCTTTTCATCCGCAAAAGCTTGAAGTGATTAACGAAAGTCATCTTCATGAGGGGCATCGTCATAATGAACATGCTTTTGATGGTAAAGGAGAAACACATTTTCGAGTGAAAATTTTATCTTCTTCTTTTTCCAATATGACACGCGTAGAAATACATCGAGCGATTTATAAAGTTTTACAAGAAGAGTTAGCTACTTGTGTCCATGCTTTGGCGCTTGAGGTTGAGACACTCTAATTTTTTTGATGAGACGTTTTTAGGAACGGGGATGGGCCTTTTGATAAATTTTTAACAAATGGTCTGTATCGACATGGGTATAGATTTGTGTGGTGGAAAGACTAGCGTGCCCAAGAAGTTCTTGAATCGTGCGCAAATCTCCCCCCCGTGATAAAAGATGGGTGGCAAAAGAATGGCGCAGTGTGTGAGGCGTTGCAGTTTCTGGTAAACCAAGGCTTGCTCGTAAGTTGCGTACAGTTTTCTGAATAATGGCGGGTTGTAGAGGACCGCCTCGCACTCCGCGAAATATGGGTTGGTTATCTCTTAAAGGATATGGGCAACATTTGAGATAATTTTGTACAGCTTCGTAAACAATTTTGATGAGAGGAACAAGGCGTGTTTTGCCGCCTTTTCCTGTGATAAATAAACTTGTTTTTTCAGGATCAGAAAATTGTTCTGGTGTGAGGCTTAAGGCTTCTGATATTCGCATTCCACAGCCATAGAGAAGCATGAGGACAGCCGCATTACGAGCACTAATCCAAGGTTCATTTTCTAGTTGGTTTTCTTGTTTGACTATGTGAAGTGCTGATTTGATCGCTAAAGGTTTTGGGAGCGATCTTGGGTGTTTGGGGCTTCGGATAAGTTGAGCCGCGGGAACATTGACGATACCTTCGCGTGATAGGTACTTGAAAAAAGAACGTATGCCTGCCACTCCGCGGCTTAAAGAGCGAGCACTTACATTGTTTGTACGCCGATAAGCAAGATAAGCACGCAAGTCACTGATGCGTAAATGAGCAAGATCTGTAAGGGTTGGTATATGGCTTAAGTGTTGACAGAGAAAAGACAAAAATTGCCGCGTATCACGTTCATAGGCTTGCACTGTTTGTGCCGACATACGACGTGTTTGGATGAGACACTCTAACCAATTTTTCCTTGCGTTTAAAATTGCATGGTCTGCTGGAATGAGAGGAATATTTTTATCTTTTCTCTTGTCGTTTTTGATAGGCATTATCTAGTTGAGGGTTTCTTTCTTTTTAGATTTTTCATCGTTAGAATGACCATTCTTGTTTTGGGGTTCCTCTTCACGATTGATAATCTGCTTTTCACCTTTGAGAGAGAGTATTTTCAAGAGATTGTGCGTTGACATCAAATGCGCAAAAATTAATCCTAAAAAGCCATTTTTATGAAGTTTAGCAAGTTGGCTTGCTGATAATTTATTCAATTTTTCTTCATCAACAACCCAAAAATGTTCCAACTGCGCTGAGAGACCTTTATCGTTTTTCACATTGATGGATTTTTGGCTTAGAAGATCCATTTCCACAAGAGCATCAATAAACTCAGAGGTTTTCTCCATGGCTATTTTAAAACTTTCAAGAAAACGAATACGTTCTTCCATAAAAGGAGAAATAGAGCCGTCGGAATTAAAAAGTTCTGTTCCTGCAACTTCATTAAACATACCTGACTGTTGATCAAAGCAAACAGAAAGTTCTTTTTCATTACTAATTTGTGCTAGAACAAAAGGATAGCGACGGACAAAAGCAGGGACATAAGTATTGGTTTTCCAACTTTTATCAGAAGCGATATAGTCATTTTCGTCATTAGAAAGACCGACAAGAGCCGCGGATGTGTAGTGCCGTTTTTTTTGTTCATCTTCGGCGCACATAAATAAAATAGGATAGTCTAGTGCTGCTTGAAAATACTCAGTACTTGCTAAAGGAACCCAGTGAGTATCCTTGGCAAAAGACATATCACTTGGAGGAGCAAATTTTAGATTTTTATGGGAAACTTTGTTGATTGGCGTGATATCTTTGTAAAATAGCATAATATTTGCCATAAGACTTTCTCCTTTATTAATTTGTTTTTGTTACCAAGAAAGGTCTTTTAGAAGATTGTCTCATATGGCAACAAGATTGAATAGAAAACTATAAGATTGAAGGGTTCATTTTTGAGAGATAATATCTTTTTCATGAAGTATAATAAAGAAAAGCTTAAAAATAAAGTCTATCTTGCCATTATTGGTATGCCTCATGGTATAAAAGGAGATGTTTTTGTTAAAATTCTAAGTGCTGAGCCACAGCGTTTCAAGTCTTACAGCACTCTTTATGATGATATGGGGCGTTCTTATGAAATTGTAACTCTTCGCATACAAAAAAATAAGGCGATTGTACATTTTAAAGGGGTAGAAAATCGTAATGCGGCTGAGTCTTTAAAAGGTATTCGCCTTTATGTGACGCGTGATCAATTAATTGATGATTTGATGGAGGATGAGTTTTATCAAGTTGATTTAATAGGCTTGTGTGTTCAAGATTGTGGGGGAAAAATCTTAGGTGAAGTGTGTGGTTTCTTTAATTTCGGGGCTGGTGATTTGCTTGAAATACGTTTGAATACGGGTAAAAAAGTTCTTATTCCCTTTAGTAAGGCGGCGGTACCAGAAATTTGTATGGATTCTGGTTTTCTTGTTGTTGATCCCATGGCAGCTGGTTTAAGTGATGGGGGAGACAATGATAAAAAGGAAATAGCTTGAATCTAAAAATAAAGATGAAGGTAAAAAATAACAGACGAATTTCGTCAATAAAAAGTGGAAAGTGTGGAAATATTAAAAATGCACTTTTGAGCGGATATTTTAAGCACTTTATCTCGAGATAGTCCTGAATTTTTAGAGTCTTTTTTAGTGCAAGTATTTAGAAGGATCGTATTAAATATGGCCATATCAAGGAGATTCAATTTAACGCTATAGCGTTAAATATTTTGTTTGTGCTCTTTTTACTATTGAGAGTCTGTTGAAGAAAATAAGGATGAGAAATAAAATGAAGTTTCAGGCGCGCGTTTTAACCCTTTATCCTGAAATGTTTCCTGGTCTTTTAGGGTATTCTTTAGCAGGGCAGGCTTTAGAGCGCGGAATTTGGTCACTGGAGACGGTGCAGATTAGGGATTTTGCTTTGGATAAACATCATAGCGTTGATGATACACCTGCTGGTGGGGGGGCTGGTATGGTGATGCGGGCGGATGTATTGGCGGCTGCTCTTGACTGTTGTCCACAGGATTCGCCAAGATTGTTGATGAGTCCACGTGGGCGCCCTTTTGACCAAGCTTATGCGCATAGCTTGGCTCGTGATAGGGGTGTAACGTTAGTTTGTGGACGTTTTGAAGGGGTTGATGAGCGAGTCATAGAAGCGCGAGAATTAGAAGAAGTCTCTATTGGTGATTATATTCTTTCAGGGGGTGAAACAGCCGCATTGGTTATCTTAGATGCTGTTATACGTCTTCTGCCTGGAGTGATGGGAAATGCAGCTTCTGCGAAGAGTGAAAGTTTTGAAAATGGCTTGCTGGAACATCCGCAATATACACGTCCTTCTCTTTTCGAAGGGCGGGGTATTCCGCCTGTGTTGCTCTCAGGTCATCACAAAGCGATCGCAGATTGGCGTCAAAGTCAAGCCGAATTGTTAACACGTCAACGTCGCCCTGATCTTTATGCGCGTTATGATAAAAATCATCAGAAAACTTGATTCATATGATAAGGTGGTGTATTGCATGGCTCTCTTTTTAGAGAGTTTTTTATAAAAGGTTTTCTGTAGTTCCAGAATTAAAATGAAGGAATGGTGTATTCGCTCCTGTGTAAGGCATAGCCTAAAGAGCTCCTTATTCTTAATAAAGGCTTTTTTGGTAAGAGTTGAGCGCTCTGACTGTTTGATAAAGAACATGAAGGATAAAAGAAATGAATATTATCGCACAACTTGAAGCTGAACAATGTGCAAAAATTGAAGAAAAGCGCCAATTTCCAGCCTTTCAGCCAGGAGATACAGTCCGTGTCATGGTGCGTGTGACGGAAGGTACGCGGACGCGTGTTCAGGCTTATGAAGGTGTTTGTATTGCCCGTTCAGGCGGTGGGTTGAATGAGACCTTTACAGTACGCAAGATTTCTTATGGTGAAGGGGTGGAACGGGTATTTCCTGTTTATTCTCCGTTGATTGAAGGTGTTGAGCTGGTGCGCCGTGGTAAAGTGCGCCGTGCAAAACTCTATTATCTTCGTGGTTTGAGAGGTAAAGCTGCGCGTATCGCTGAAAAGAGAGATTATCGGAAAAAAGCTGAAAAGGTTGTTGAGAAAGTAGAAGCAGCAGCTGTAAGCACAGATGTTGAAAAGCAAGTTGCTGAGTAGAGATTATATCGGCTAAACTTTATGCAAAAGCGGCTTTTATGCCGCTTATTTGTGTCTTTCGTGATTCGTTTTGTCTTTTAAAAGGCTTAGAGGGGACATAAAAATGTTTAATCTATCATTTTTGCCTCGTTTTATTCTTAATCATGGGGTTAATTTAAGATATCGTTGCATATATCGTGGATCCTCAAAAAGATAGGTTTAATCTGGAAAAATTCCTATTTTATATTTGAGAAAAGATGTTAGACCTTTGACGTGAAGATAAAATTGTATTAGATTAAAGCAAGTTTTGCGGATTATATCCGTGGAGCAATCGGTTTTTTTTATGCGTGACCTTTAATCCGTTATTTGAGACAACCGACCTGTAATATTGGTATCTTAAGATGCCAAACAAGTAAAAACGAGATAATATATTTAGTCGTTTTATGCGAATTTTCTCGTTCATTGCGGTTGCAGTAAAAACCAGGTCAGGATATTTTATGACAGAGACAACTAGGATAAAAGAGCGCCCTCGTTCCCCTCATATAAGTATTTATCGTTGGACAATTACTATGGCTATGTCCATTGCGCATCGCATTACAGGTATAGCACTTTATGTTGGAATGGTCTTTCTTGCTGTTTGGTTAATTGCTATTGCGTGTGGGGAGGAGGCATTCAGAACGGTTCACGAGATTTATAGTTCTTGGTTTGGATTGTGTATCTTGTTTCTTTATACTTTGGCAGGGGTTCATCACATGGTTGGTGGTGTTCGCCACATTGTTTGGGATCTGAAGCCTTGCCTTTTGGCAAAAGAAAAGGCAACAGTCACTGCTTGGGCGACAGTATTTATTTCTCTTATTGTTACTTTTGCGATTTGGATTATTGGATATACCGTTGTTTAGCTGGGGGTGAAAAGAGATATGAAAAAAGATTTTCGAACGGAACTTGGAAAAGTACGGGGGCGTGGCAGTGCTCATGAAGGAACAGAGCATTTTTGGCTAGAACGTTTGACAGGGTTTATCAATCTACCACTTTTGATATTTTTTATTGTTCTTATTCTTTCGCTTGTGGGAAAGGACTATAGCATTGTGCGTGCAAGACTTGCACATCCTATTGTTGCTATTTTGATGGGATTGATGACTTTTTCGGTCCTTTATTATATGAAACTTGGTATGCAGGTGGTGATTGAAGATTATATTCCACGTGAAGGTTTCCGGATATTCTTTTTGACGTTAAATATTTCATTTTGTTTTCTCATAGGTGGTATCATTATTTTTTCTCTTTTGAAAATTGCATTAGGGGGTTAAACAAGTATGGCGGGTACAGGATCATCTCTGGGCGCTAAAGCAGGTAACGCCCCTTATCGCACTGTAGATCATAAATTTGATGTTGTTGTTGTTGGGGCAGGTGGTGCAGGATTACGTGCAACGCTTGGTATGGCGGAACAAGGATTAAAGACAGCTTGTATCACGAAGGTTTTTCCAACTCGCTCGCACACGGTTGCAGCACAAGGGGGGATTGCTGCATCGCTTTCAAATATGGGACCTGACAATTGGCAGTGGCATTTATATGATACCGTGAAAGGTTCTGATTGGTTGGGTGATACCGATGCAATGGAGTATTTGGTGCGTAATGCACCTGCTGCTGTCTACGAATTAGAACATTATGGCGTTCCTTTTTCGCGGACGCAAGAAGGCAAAATTTATCAACGTCCGTTTGGTGGACATACGACACAATTTGGTGAAGGTCCACCTGTTCAGCGTACTTGTGCAGCAGCTGATCGTACAGGCCATGCCATTTTGCATACGCTTTATGGACAAAGCTTAAAGCATAATGCGCAATTTTTTATTGAATATTTTGCACTCGATCTCATCATGACGGATGGGGTTTGTACGGGGGTTGTGGCATGGAATCTCGATGATGGTACAATACATCGTTTTTCGGCCAAAATGGTTGTTCTTGCAACCGGTGGTTATGGACGGGCTTATTTTTCCGCGACATCGGCGCATACCTGTACAGGTGATGGTGGTGGAATGATCGCACGTGCTGGATTGCCACTTCAGGATATGGAGTTTGTGCAATTTCATCCTACAGGGATTTACGGTTCTGGCTGCTTAATTACAGAAGGAGCTCGTGGTGAAGGAGGCTATTTAATCAATTCTGAAGGTGAACGCTTTATGGAGCGCTATGCACCCTCCTTTAAGGATTTGGCTTCACGTGACTTGGTTTCGCGTTGTATCACACTTGAAATTCGTGAAGGACGTGGTGTTGGACCTAAGAAGGACCATATTCATTTGGTTCTCAACCATATTGATCCTGCAATCTTGCACGAGCGTTTACCGGGAATTTCGGAATCAGCACGGATTTTTGCGGGTGTGGATGTAACAAAAGAGCCTATCCCTATCTTGCCAACGGTTCATTATAATATGGGTGGGATTCCTACCAATTACTACGGAGAAGTTCTCAACCCAACGGCTGATTCGCCTGATCGTATTCAACCAGGGCTGATGGCGGTAGGAGAAGCAGGATGTGCTTCTGTTCATGGGGCTAATCGCTTGGGGTCAAATTCATTAATTGATCTTGTGGTGTTTGGTCGTGCTGCTGCCATTCGCGCAGGTGAAGTTATTGATCGGAATGCAGAAATTCCACCCATCAATGAAGAAGCTGTTGACGAAATTATAGCGCGTTTTGATCGTTTACGTTTTGCACAAGGGGCGATACCGACTGCTCTATTGCGTGAAAAAATGCAACGTACGATGCAAGAAGATGCGGCAGTGTTCCGTACAGAAGATTCTTTACAACAAGGATGTCAACGGATGAATAAAATCTGGGGGGAATTGTCTGACCTCAAAGTTACAGATCGCTCGTTGATATGGAATTCTGATTTGGTTGAAACGTTAGAGCTTGAAAATCTCATGGCGAATGCAATCACGACTGTTCATTCTGCACAAGCCCGTTTAGAAAGCCGTGGCGCTCATGCTCGTGAAGATTATCCGGAACGTGATGATAAAAATTGGCGTAAACATACGCTTTCACATTTGTCAAAAGAAGGTAAGGTGACGTTATCATATCGACCTGTTCATGTGGACCCGTTAACATCTGAAGCTGATGGTGGGATCGATTTAAAGCGCATTGCACCTAAAAAACGGGTTTATTAAGGGGAGACACGAATTATGGTACAAATTAAGCTTCCCAAAAACTCTCAAGTAAAACCGGGGAAGGTTTGGCCTAAACCTGAAGGTGCGACAAAGCTGACAGAATTTCAGGTTTACCGTTGGTCGCCTGATGATGAGAATAATCCTCGTCTGGATACTTATTATGTAGATCGTTCTGCTTGTGGTCCAATGATTCTTGATGGGCTTTTGTTTATTAAAAACCATATTGATCCAACTTTGACACTTCGTCGATCTTGCCGTGAGGGCATCTGTGGTTCATGTGCGATGAATATTGATGGAACCAATACATTGGCTTGTACCAAAGGGATGGATGATGTAAAACACCCCATTAAAGTCTATCCTTTGCCTTCCATGCCGGTTGTTAAAGATTTGGTTCCTGACTTGAATCGCTTTTATGCGCAACACCGAGTTATTGAGCCTTGGTTGCAAACAGTTTCTCCTGAACCTGCAAAAGAATGGTTACAAAGTCACTCCGATCGTCAAAAAATCGATGGCCTTTATGAGTGTATTTTGTGTGCGTGTTGTCAGACTTCATGTCCAAGTTATTGGTGGAATGGTGATCGTTATTTGGGCCCCGCTGTTTTGCTTCAAGCTTATCGCTGGATTGCGGATTCACGTGATGAGATGTGTGGTGAACGTCTTGATAATTTAGAAGATCCTTTCCGCCTTTATCGTTGCCATACGATTATGAATTGTGCGCAAACTTGTCCAAAGGGATTAAATCCAGCGAAAGCGATTGCTGAAATTAAAAAACTCATGGTTGAACGCCGCCTTTGAAAATTTACTGATTGATGAAAATAAAGCGCAAGGTAGAAAGTTGGATCTCCTTTTAGCAATTAAATCTCTAAAAGAAGATCGGCTGTTTATAAGGGTGCAGTAGCTATAATCATTCTAAAAGCGAAGTAATCTCTAAAAACTAACCAATCCTTGTAGGAGCAATCCTTGCAATGGCTGAGCAGAAAACTCATAATTGAATGTTATCTTTGAAAATTAGCCGATTAACGAACAGTAAAAAGAAAAACAGAAAATTATGTGTGTTTTTTGTGCCTCTTGAGGTTTAATCTCTAAAATTTATTGGCTTCTATGAAGCGGTTACCATAGTTATTATTACCTTTAAAAAGGCATTAGTATTTTGGGAAAACTATACTTTAAATAGCGTTCTATGTAAAAACAATAAAATCAATATGCCATGTGTTTTTATTTTTATTAAATTCGTATCAGAATTTTTATTTTAATGCAGATTCAATTAATCATTTTTTATAAAAAAGATAACTCTGTATAAATAGAGCACAAAAAATAAATGCTGATACGAATATTATAACGTATGTAAATTATTCAAATGAAATACAAAGAAGTGGTCATTATGACAGTTCGTCATTTTACGACACATTTATTATAATATCGAAAACATTGCTAATATTCAGGGATTAGGAATTTTTGATAAAATCATTATAAATATTTAAAGGTCATATTTTTTATTTTAAAGATTGGATTGTTAATCGCATTAAAAAACAAAATTTATAGTTCTCAAAATGGAGAATGTAAAATCCCTATCTATTGTAGAGATAGACCATACAGTTAAGGGGGCAGTAATTTAAAATTATTGCAACGTCATAGATTTAAATTCATTAAAGAGCAGATAAGATGTTTGAAAAAATATCAAATTTATAGTTTTTTCTAAAAATTTAGAAAACGGTAGTGAGAATTCTAAAAACACGTGTTGCAAATGTGGAATAAGCGATGTTTACAGGTTCGTTTGAGTTGAATAAATTCAATTATCAAAGAAAACATGTTGTATTTTGATGAGTTTCATAGGTTTTGATTTTATATGTTTTATCTATAAAAAATAGAGATTTCTAGGTTTAGATCTTATTTATTATGTTAGAGTATTTCATTTTTTCTTGTATGTCTTCTTAAGAAAGTTATTTAAGCAGTAAAAGTGTTTTTTATTTTTCAGCATAAAAGATATTTCTTAACATGAAAGAGAGGTGCCCAAGTATTAACGGTATAATCGGTCATTGTTTTGGTATTTATTCTGTTGTGCCGTAAAACATTATCGTATTTAGGACGTGGTAATTAAAGTGGTTAGAAGGTGAAATCTGCTAGGCGAGGAGGCGAATAATTTGCAGATCAGTGCGTATTAAGAGGCTTTGTCCTTTGAGATGTGGTAGGTGGAGTCTGCTAGCCAATTACGTAAACGAGAGTGAAATCTACATGGACAGGTTTTTAGTCTAATCTCTCTTATATATTGTGATAGGAAATTCACGTTAATAAGGACCACGACTGGTTGCAGAAAAAAGAAATCATTGCGAAAAAACAAGCGTGCTTGTTTTAAAATTTTTAATGCTTCTGATCATAAGGGTACGTGAAAATCTCTTATAGTATTATAGTATCATGCAGATCTTTCATATTCTCGAGTCAAGAATTGTTCATATATCCCCTTCAATTTAATTTTCACGAATTGATGCAAGAGATGGGTACGAAACCTGTAAGAATAAGCAGACACAAAGTCAGTTGTATCATTATTGTTGCTTTGCAGAGTGTTTGATAAAAATCTGTAACATTTCTCCAACTCATTGCCGGATTATTAATGATTTTATGGCGTTGTTTTTCTAAAAGAGCTTTTGCTGTTGCAGCTTTTATCTAGCAGATGGGAGTTAAGAATATTAGGTATCTTTCTGTTGGTGTAATCTCTGAAACCGGTATACAGTCTTCTAATTTAGGGAGAATATGAAGCTGTAGAGATGCAAACCAGTTTCCATTTTTGCCGTTATTTTTAGTTCAGTTTTATAACTTTCAAAAACGTCTAGAGTAATGTCTTTTAAATAATAGAGATTACTCATTGCTTCACGTTTTTGTTTCTCTCGTTTTTTAATAAGATCACAACCCTTATGCAAAAACAGAATGCTCCAAACAAAATACACTTGGCTTGTCAATTTACGCACTTGTTTTTAAGAAACCTTTCTTTAAGGTGCCCAAGCTCATTTCACGACAGAGTTCGTGGATGGTATAATGGTAAAGCCCCGTTGAATAATATAAAATTTATAGAGCATCTCTATCTTTACACTTCATAAAAGAGCAAGCTGGGCGCCATTAGACACTTTGCCAATTCCCAATGTTACGAACATTTTGGCATTTGGGATGGTTTATAAGAGGCATTTTTAGTGCTTTTTTATACAGTTTCATTCTACACGGCTTTATTTACTTGGAATGTGCAAGAGACATGGTTTTGGTTAATAAACAGCTTTGAAATGAGAGAATCCTACGGTACTAAGATCTTTTATCCAATATGCACAATAATGAACACTCTTTATAAATCAATGTGATGCATCTTAAGAAGTGGGATTTTAGATCTGCGCTTTTAGGAATTTTCGCTTTTTGAGGTTCAGAGAAGAGAGCTGGAATATTCAGAGTAGAGCCTACCAGTGTAGTCTATGGATATCGTCTTGAGGAGGGGACATAAGCCACATGATATGGTTAGCAGAGCTTGCTTAAGAAAAATTTAGTTGTTTACGAACAGCCGGAGGTTAAGAATCTTTCGTCGTTCGAAGAAGACGTCGATATACCACTATACTTTTTATTACCAAATAGAATGTGGTTTATAGATGCTAAATCGAAATGATACTTTATTTCATATGAGGTTTTTCGTATCTGGAGATTTTTTGGTGAAAAAACATATTTATTAATCATTTGAAAATAGCACTTAGAATTTTTAAATGATAAGTTTTGGTCTTGATGACGATAATCATTTGTGATGATCGAAAGTACCTATTTTACGAAGCTTTCATTGATAGGCGAATCAAAATTTATTTTCTTCTTTTTTGCATCAAACACATTTTTTCAAAAGATAAATGGAAAGAATGATCAAAGGTAAGAGAATAGAGAGAGCCTTATGTATAATTTGGTTTTCTCGTAAAGTTGTTGTCTATTAACTTTTTTCTTCTTTTATTCATGAAGAGTGTAGAAAATGCATTGGAGAAGCAAAGAGAATAGGGAAAGTTAAATAAATAACCGTAACAATTGGTTACGGCTATTTATTGTTTGCATCATATTATCGAGAGAAGAAGCTCCTTTTAAGCGATTTTTGATTTAGCAAAAATCGGGTCGTAAAAGACTTCAGAGAGTTTTCTATCTTTAAAGAACAACACTACGTCAACCGTTGTATAGAGAACGATTTTTATCATCTCTAACTCGAGTTGCCGGCCAACTTCTGCTCTTTTAATCAAGGTGGCACATCGCTCAAATGTCTGCAAAGCGCTGTTGGCATGCGTTGTTGTAATCGATCCGGGATGACCAGTGTTGAGTGAATTGAGATATTCCCATGCCTCATTGCCTCGCAATTCAGCGAGAAAAATTCGGTCGGGTGATTGACGCATACACGCATCTAGGCATTCTTCAGCTGAAACACGGCCTACATTGCTACCATAAATCATATGTACATGATTGGGATGATTGGGTAGAAAAAGCTCATGAACATCTTCAATTGTGATAATACGCTCTTCTACAGGAACCTTTTCAATTAAAGAGCGAGCAAATGTTGTTTTACCAGATCCTGTCTTGCCTGCAATAATAATGTTGCGTTTATGAAGGACGCATTCTTGTAAAAATTCAAGAATTTTTCCATCACGTTTATGTTGCAAGAGTTCAACTTCAAATGGTTCCAACCTTGTGAAGTCCTGCTTCGATAACAAGTTATTTGCTTCTTTTTTTGAAGGTTTGTTAAAACTTACGTCAGAGAAATTATCAAATGCACCTTCTTCTTTGAGTTCTTCTAACGTCTTAACTATAAGAGAATGTTTACGAATCACAAAGGAAAGAGCACCATCAACGACAGCTGGCGTTTGTATGATTGTACCACGTTGTCCACCAGGCAATAGCACATAATTAATACTTCTGGGAGCCATACCGTTATAAACGATAATAGCTGTAATGAGCGTTTGCAAAAAATTGGTTGTTAACTCTGGTACGCTATGTACTTGCCAACCCTTAAAGCTTTTCGTCCATACTTCACAGGGGCGGCAAATCGATAATTCAGTGATCGTGGGATCTTCTAAGAAACAATCAAGCGGTTGTAGAAGCTGAGAAACAGCTTGATCTTTCTGTATCGGGTTAACGTGTGACAAGACTGTAGACATTGCTGAAATCCAAATCACGAGCAACAAAAATATTTACTCGTTCACCTTGGTTTTTGTAAAGTGTTGGTGTGATATTGATGGAATTTTGAATAAAATCGATTGCTATAGATTCAGCATTCTGATTACCTTTATTTTGTGAGTTCTCTTTATTTTCTTTGCTGCTTTTACTAACTTTGCCTCTTACCCATTCTCCTAAATCACCGATAATGCTTACCATAATTGCACTACCAAATCTCTCCCAAAAGTGTCTGTCAACCCATCCACCAATACCCGCTTCCCCCAGAGGACCCGTGCCGGGTGAGTCAAGATTGACAACAACACCAGAAGGTGTTTCGATGCGTAACCACTGAACAAACACACGCGTTTGTCCTTGTTGTATGCCACTTTGGTAAAAACCAACGACTTTAGAACCACGGTCAAGCAAAACAACTCGACCACTTGTGGAATAAATATCGCGTGTTAAATGACACGTCGTCATTCCAGGTTGTGATGTAATGATCTTTGTTTCTAACGTGCAATCTATTTGCGTTCCTTGCGTAATCAAAAAGTCACGGTTACGAAGTTGCGCCGCATGTGATTGACCTAAACGCACGGGCTGAAGGTTATCAAATAATGCGCCATTACCTCTATCATTATTCGATGCTTTATTACTTGTATCTGTAGATCCTTCGCTACCGCCGCTGTTAAGGCTAGAACTAAGCATACGTTTGCGTGCTAATTCTTCAGAATCTTGGAGCATATGTGGAGGAATGGCTGTTTGAAGAAGCTTACTCAAGGCCGGTGGAATATCTAGGCTTGAATCTTCTATTTGTGTTGATTTCTCTGCTTCTTCTACAGGCTTTGGCTCTTCTATAATCCGAGGGACGTAGTTTGGTATAATTTGCTGTACTATTTGTTGTGGGTTTTCTTCCTCAACTTCCACAGTATTACGCATTTTAAAAGCTTTCCAAGTCAAGGCAATCGGTATCGCTACTATGACAATAAGTCCTACCATTAACAATGCACGGGTACCTGGAATTGTTGGACGACGTTCAGAACCTAGTTCCGACCCTCCATAGGTACCTTCAATATGTTTTTGCTCGACGTTATCGAGTTTTGTACTTTTTCCCTCTCCTTCCTTATTGTCAAACATCATTTTCCTCCTTTATTGATACGATAAACCACCGAAGATACTGTCCCTGTTGTGTTTGGTACACCATTGGGGTCATAGGCTTCATTAAAAACAGCTAGAGCACGTTTACCAAGTCGTATGAGCCATTTAGGATTGACCTTATGAACGGCGATAATATCATTAGAACTGCCGATAACGGTGCGTGGTATTAAGCTTTCATTTCCTTCAGCATCTACGACATAAATCGATGGCATATCCATGTTAGCGGGAAATTTGAAGTAAGTAATACGCCCATTGTCCCAAGCATTTATCGGAGCAATATCTTGGTGACCGCTCATGGTGTAACTGAGATTATAGCCGTTGACGCTTTGGTGAAAACCACGCTCAATCGCAAGGCGTCGGTTGTTTTCTTCCGACTTTTCATCATTTGAATCGGGATAATGGAAAGCTAATTCATATGTTGATCCCGCACGGTCATTTCGAAATTGTAGTCGGAATTTGTAACTCCGTTTGTCAGTTACAACGATGAGATTCGTATTAGCGAGTTCTGCTTTTGGTTTAATAAAAATATGCCGCCCTTTATGAGCAAAGGCATAGGCTTCCGAATCGCCAAAGGCATGAGTGATATACTGTTCACCTTCTTCAAGAATAATATGTGTTGCCACACCAAGAACTGTTTCAATTTGAACCACATCGGCTTCGTTATATGTTATATAGCGAATGCGGTGATCATATTGTGAATTTGATGGGCTTTTGAGCGCCTGCACAGGTACCGTATAAAGAGAAGAAAACGAAGACAATAGAACAACGAATGCAAGTTTTTTCATAACAATCAATTCCTTAATCATTCAACAGGACTTCCGGATCAGAACGGTAACTTGTCACTTGAAAACCAAGGGGGTTAAGCAATCGATCAGATGATTTCATAGGTGCACCAACATAGGTGTAACCAATTGTTGCAATTTGGTGTTGTTTTGGTCCAGTAGCAGCACCGTTGCTGTCATGTTGCTGCGTTGTAAAACGTACAGTTGCTTGACCAAGCCCATTAGGCTGGATTGATCGTACTTTTACAGCGATACGTGCTTTGTTGGAAAGCACTTTATCTCGTGCATTTTCTCCATCATAGATTTTATAGTATTCTTGTTGAACAGATGCCGCACTTAAAAGTGCTGTTGTGTCATAATTCAGTTGAATGGTATCATAGTCGTAAGTTTCGCGGTTAAGCACATATTGGTTTAGCCAATATCTATCTACAACTTCACCATAGCTGGTCTCGTGTTCACGCATGATTGAGATAACATCAACTGCACCCGTCGTATTATCAACGCGCAATACTAAAGGTGTTGGAGCTGGTTGAGAAAATCCAACGACTCCACATATCATACCGAATAAGCCAAAAAGACCAACAGTACTTGCTACACGCCATGCCGTTCTACGCGACCTTATAAATTCATTTATAAGATCACGTTCTAAGCCACGGCTTTCTTCATAATAACTTCTAAGTTGTTCGGCTTTCACTGGTTTTGCTTGTTTTGTTTTCATCTGTCTCCTCGCTTAATTTCGGCAGGGATTGTTTTATTAATAGGCACACGGTTCCTATCATTAGGCTGTTTTAGCTTTGGTGCTAATGCACAAGCCGATAAAAGGTTTGCAATCAAAATTATAAGAATGATATTTTTCATTTTAATATAACTCTTTTTACTGTTATATGCATCCTGATATTTATTTTCATTATTATAAT
>NZ_JBHINE010000100.1:0-809 GCF_042194715.1 Bartonella sp. CM120XJJH
GGTCTATCATGGCATTGGCTTGCATCATGCGCTCCGCATCACGATTATACTGGTCTGCTGTAGCACTTGTAGACAAAGCACCAAGTTCATTTGCCAAGACACCCGTATGTGCACCAGAACCATAACGACCTGCACCGGCAAAAGAGCTGTTAATCGTATCTCTGACACGGTCTAAGCTATTTTGAAGCGCAGCATTAAAAGACGAATTCTGTCCAACTATATCACCAGAAGCCACTCTTCCAAGATTGCTTGCTGCCGACGTTGGATTGTAGATTGTATTCATCAAAGAGCGATTTTGATAATGCTGTGGAATACTTCCAAGACCACCAATTCCATAGCGCGTTTGATAACTTAACGGCGCTACACGAGGACCACCATAAACATTCCCACCCGCCCCTGTATCATACAGATTATACGCATCCGCACCACCTCGCTTAAAGACATTCTGCATCCAAGCGGGAGGGGCACTTGTCTGCACCTGCTTCTGTTCTGTCGTTGCTGGTCTACTGCTCCCCATGTCACAATTCCTTCCTATAATAAAGCATATCTATGCCATAGCCTTGTTTGTTCAGTGCACGTTTCCATCCCAAACGCCCTAAAATCTCTATCTCAAAAGCGCCATTCTCACGCGCCCAATCCTCTACAAATGGCAAATTGTCAACTTGATCAAGAACGCCCTTGCCACTACATTCACAAATCAGAGCGCGCTTCTTTCCTAAAACTGTCTGCTGTATCTGGGTCGTGAATGCCGCTAAAAAGCGCTCGTCATCATCCAAAACAAGCCATAACTGTTTCTTGCCACTGCAAAT